>DNOU01000240.1:568-5348 GCA_003501835.1 Anaerolineaceae bacterium
GAAGAACTGAACACCACCCTGCGGCAGCCCACTTCATTCAGTGTGTGGAAGAATTCGATGGATTTCGACACATTATCCTGGTAGTACTCGTAAGGCTGTGTCACCGATTCGGGCACCACGATCAACGCAGCGCAATGCACCACCGCCTGGATGCCTGGATGATCACGAAAGATCGCCCGAACCGCCTTTCCGTCGGCGATATCCACCTTGTAGAAGATGCGTCCGCGGGTGAATTCTTCACGCCCGGTGACCAGGGAATCGAGGATGATGGGGGTGTGCCCTGCCTCCTCAAGTGCTGAGCAGATGGTGCTGCCGATATAGCCGGCACCACCGGTGATGAGATATTCCATTTTTCCTCTCGAATATTCAGGTTCGCAGCGCGAGGCGCAGGAACCCGGGATGAATTATTTCAAGAAACAACCAGCAGGATGCTCCCGACGACCATGATCAAGATACCCACCACCATGAACACGGTACCGCCACGGGCAGTGGTTTCGAGGACAGCCTCAGAGGTCTTTTCGGGGTTGTAGTGCACCGATACCGCGCTGCCCGCCGGGTATTGATCGGCAATCTTCCGGGCAGACTTGTAGTTCGACCCCATGGCACCGTAGCTGATGCGGTGCCCTTTCATGGGCGTGCCCATGACCGCGTAGCTGTATTCCACCTTTGGCTCATAGGTGGTGCTGGAGTCGCCATCACTGTCGGTGGAGGTGTGGCTTTCCACCGTGCAGAAAAGGATCTGACCGGGTGCCACTGGCCAGGTTTGTGCCGCCTGGGCTTTGCGCCGCATCACGATGGAGACAACGACGAAAACCAAGCCAACCAGAATCGTAATTATTCCGCCGAACAAAAACCCGGTTTGCATACCTGCCGCTCCTTGAACCAAAGATAAAGATGAGAATTCCGGATAATTATACGTCAGCCCTCAGTGTGTTACGATCGAATAAGCATTGCCGTCTGAAACAAACTCCAGGACAGGTGCACCCCCCAGGCTGATCCAACCCGTCTCCGGTGCCCGGGAGAGATCCTGCCAGAGAATTTGGCTGGCGTGGAACTGCCCCCACCATGCAGACGGGACACGGGTGATGTCGGCGGGGGTCAGCACAATGGCAGTCAGGCCTGCCAGGATTGTGGGATCAAGCTCACGCAGCCGTGCCGGATCAATTCCGCCGGGAACGAGGATGCGGCATTCCCGGAATTTCAGGATCAGGGCAGTTGCCTGGTCATCTGCAGCCAGCAGGTGCAATTCGAGGTTGTCATCGACCGCCAAACCCTGTCCTTCCGCCAGGGCTACAGCATGCATGGATGGATCGAGGGTCACTGGTGGCAGACCATCTGTGGAATGCAGCAGGGATGGAGCCAGGTACACGGTTTGGATGGGCAGCCGTTCATCGAAACCACCCACATTTCTGGCGGCAATCCGGTCAGTGATCAATACCGCATCCACCCGGTTTCGCCACGGGCTGAGAGACTGGCTGATCGAGGAAGTCAGCTCATTTACGCCTTCTCCGGGGTCAAGCACCACGGTCGCAGCATCTGGCGCTGTAACCACCAGGGTAACATCGCTGCTGTCTGAAATTAATTTGAGATGCAGCCTGCCGTCGGGCTGGTGCAATACCGAAGTCCACACGGCAATGGCGGCAGTCATCAAAACCAGGCAAATCCAGACGAATGGCAGCCTGCCGGGCAGTATTTCCAGGCGGCGGCGGAAGAGGAAAATGAGCAGTGCCAGCAGGGAGAAGACAGCAATTCCCAGGGCAAGCCGTTGATCGACAGCAAAGGAGTTGAGGGTTCTTTTCGAGATCCATTCGACCATTTTGTTGGTATAAGCCAGCAAAGGCCAGGCTACGAAAGCGCCCAACTTTCCGAGAGGCTCAAAAACCATGCCCGCCATGGTGGTCAGACCACCTGTGACCAGCACTGCGGGCTGCACCGGGAGCACCAGGGGATTGCTCAATAGTGAAGAGAGCGAGAACCGCTTGAACTGCAGGGCAATGACCGGAAGGGTGGCAAACTGGGCAGCCAGGGTAAAGAGCACATATTCACTCAAAGGACCTGAAAAACGCGGTATTTGTTCTTCCGGCACAAATCGTCCGATGACTTTTTCTGACCATTGCTTCAATGGCGACCCCAACAGCACCAATCCAGAGGTGGCTGCAAAACTTAACTGGAAACTGGCATCCCAGGGTAGGAAGGGATTGATGAGGCACATCATGGCTGCAGTAAAGCACAGTGCCGTGGGTCCGGTGCTGTGGCGTCCGATCAGATGCCCACCCATGGCGACAATCGCCATCACTGCCGCGCGTACCACTGAAGGCGATCCGCCCACGAGGAGCGAGTAAAGCGCCAGTCCGAGGGCGGTCAGCGCCACTGCGATGTAGCGGTTGAATGCTCTGGAGGAGAGTCCGATCAGAAGGCCAGCCAATACTGCCATGTTGAAACCGGAAATGGCTATGATGTGGGCGGTTCCGGTATCACGATAAGCCTGCTGAAGCGAAGCGGGGAGGTCGTTATCCAGTCCGAGCAGGATTCCAGAAAGCAGCCCGGATTCCGGTTGGGGAAAGAGGGCAAAGATTGTTTGCCGCGCTTTTTGACGCAGGTCTTCAAGCCACACCCGCAGCGGATTGACGGGGTGGGAACCGACAACCTTTACTCCACCTGGATAATAAGCCACGGATAGGATTCCCTGGCGTGAAAGATATTCGCGGTAGGAAAAATCTCCTCCCTCCGCCGGGGTGCGGGGTTCAGCATGGAACTGGATCATGTCTCCCAGGCGGAAGAGGGAACTGGCAGGGAAGCGAACCAGGCAATCCCCCTTGACAGGAAGGCTGACCAGCTCCCCCGTGTTTCCAACTGGCTTTTCCAGTTCGGTGATCCTCAAGCGTACATAGACCACGGATTCCCGCGCATCCGGCGGTTCCACCACCCAGCCGGTCAATCTCATGCTTCCCTGGTCATTGTAATCAGCCAGTGAGGTCTCATCCACTACCGGAATGGCAAGCGTGATCCGCAGTCCACCCAGGCAAATCAACAGCAGGAGCAAAGCAGGCGGAAGCGAAGTGTATTTATGCCACCATGCATGCCTGCAAAGCCTGTCCACCACCAACCAGGCCAGAAAACCACCTGCAGCGGCCGCCCATCCGTAAGCAGGGAGAGGCACCCATTTTCCAAGAAGGATTCCAAATAGAAAGGTGAGCGTTGTCCAGAGAAGCGGCAATGCAGTCTCCATGAAGGGGGATTATTTCAGACGCAGGGGGATGAACATGGGGGTCTTTTTCTGGTACTCGATGTACACGTTGCCAAATTGCTGCACCATTTTCCGCTCTTCGAAGACCGCGCCAATGATGGTATAGATCAGCACTCCAAGGGTGAATGCCAGCAGGTTCCAGGACATCCAGGGACTGCAGAATAAGAAAATGAGTAAGCAGGAGTAGATGGGATGTCGCACCCAACGATAGAGTTTGCCAGTGACGAGTATCTGCGGTTGGTCTGCAGTATTTTCACGTCTGAACCATGGCAGGGCATCCAGTCCGAGAAAACAGGATGTGCAGATCTGCGATAGACCGACCAGTGCGCCGATCACCGCAGCTGCCTGGATGGACAATGTCAGGTACACCCAGGGAGCAGGGATATGGTAGATCGGGCGGTCCGGCAGCGTGAAAGTCAAAGCGAGGTAAAACATCGTGGTCAGTGCGGCAACCAGCACGAAAAAGAGGCGGTAGTAGCTGCGGGATTGCTCACCGAACCAGCGCGCTGCCAGGTTCTTGCTCCAATTTGAAGCCAATCCGGAATGGATCAATCCAAACAGAGCACCAGTCAGCAGGATCCAGTAGAAACCGGTCAAGTGAATCATCCTGTTGACCAGTATAGCTTATTTCGAGATGGGCACTTAGAAGCCCTGGTATACGAAGGGGATAATGTGATCTGAAAGTGCTGCCAGCAGGGTGATGAACCCCAGAAACACCACGAAAAGAATGATTTGCAGGCGGGACCAGTCGAGGATGAATTCTTCGCGTTGCCCTCTGGACTGCTGTATGTCGAAAATAACGGCGATGACCAGAACTGCCAAAAGCAAAGGACTGGGAAGGTATACCTGCGACCAAACTCCACTGGGGAGCTTGTTTTGAAGCATCAACTTCAGAGCAGTGAAGTCGGGCGTGACCCAGTGCAGCATACCCTGCCAGTATTGCACCGCAGTCCCCACCGGCATACGAAAAGGCACCCAGGCAAGTGCCGCGAGGACGAAGGTGATGACCGTGCTTAATCCCTGGCGCCACATTGGAAGTTCGTTCATGGGAACGGCATTTTTCCGCAGCGAAAATACCCTTTCAACCACCAGGTAGGTACCGTGCATCCCGCCCCAGAGCAGTAAATTCCAGGTCAGCCCATGCCACATCCCGCTTACCAGCATGGTGAGGATGGGGGGGAGAAGGATGTTTACCCAATGCTCCCTCGGTGTGAAGTGTTTCATCAAGTATCGGGCGGAAGGGAAAAAGATGTAATCACGCAGCCATTGCGAGAGGCTGATATGCCAGCGAGTCCAGAATTCGGTGAAATTGCGTGAAAGATATGGAAGATTGAAATTGTTGGTCAGTTCAATGCCAAACCACAGGCTCACCCCGCGGATGATGCTGGTGTACCCGGCAAAATCGTTATAAAGCGCAAATGAATACGCCAGCAGCCAGAAGACCAGGTCTTGCCCCGGGTAGTTCAGGGGGTTGATGAATGCTTCCGCCGGGATCATGTTGAACAGGGGGTCGGCTATGGCGATCTTGCGGAA
>DNOU01000240.1:5477-9538 GCA_003501835.1 Anaerolineaceae bacterium
GGTCAGCCCCAGGTTAAGCATCATTTTGTGTATGGCCGGCAGGTAGAAATGGTTGTACTTGAGCAGAAAAAGGAATGCCACATTGAAGAAAATGCCGCCAGTTGTCCACCTTCCGCGTGCGTTTTGGCTGGCATCCACTCTGCGCGCCAGCCAGTAGTTGACGCAAGTGAATGCAGCGAGAAGGATCACAAACTGCCAGGACCAGGTGACGACGAAGCCAATGGAAAGCGTGAGCAGCCAGAGATTGCCCCATTTGCGCGGCAGCCGCCTGTAGATCAGCGCCGCCAGAAAAGATACCGCAAAATAGATCAGGGAGGTCACCTTCATGGCTGACGATTCGTAAGCGCTGGATAAATACAGGTTTGGTGATTCGCGCACGCAGTGTAAAGCTGTTTGGCAAGGAGTTCGGAGTAGATGGGAGCCCCCAAAGCATTCAGGTGATGGTCGTCCACCCGCCCGTGAAGAGGGATCAGATCATAGGAAACCGCGGGAACAAAGACCCCGCCTGCCTTTTCCACCATTGCTCCCAGGTCTTGCAGGTATTGAGCGCGTACCGAATCAGGTCCAAAATAGGAAAAGTAAGTAGGGTACACCGGCATCTCGGTGACAATGGTGTGTGTCCCGGTGGTGTTGAGTGAGATGATCTCTTGCAGGTTTAGGGCACGCGAGGGATCGATCTCAAAGTTCGCTGCCAGTTGAAATTTGTCCCTCTGGGTTGGATCGATCACCATGGGTTGGGAAGGGTCGAATACAGCCTGGTTTTCATCCGGTTCGTAACCCTGGGGAGTGACGTTACCCTGGCGGTAGATCACAGTGCGAAGATCGTCGAGAAAATTCGCACTGGACCAATTCCTCCATGCCAGGAGATACTTGATAAATGATGTATGTTCGATGAGGTAACCTTCCAGCGACGGGATTCCCATTTGATACCGCATCCATGGGTTGTCCATGAATTGTGCGGTGACTTCGGCTCCATTGCCGGCAATATAATCGCGCATCTCGGTAACAAGGATGATCGTCCCAGGGTGGTAGCGCTCGTTGATCAGCTGTGCCAGCACAGAGAGGGGTTCCACAGTCAAACCTTCCACGCCAAAGTTGAACACGCGTAATTTTTCCCCTGAAAGGGAATAATAGGTATCTTCAAATTGCACCGGGTCAATCCCGGTATTAACCATGGAGTTGCCCAGGAAAACCACGTCCACGCCGTGGTACTTTTGTACATAGTCCTGCAAAGCAAACCACTTGATCTCGAACTGGGTATGATAATTGCCCACCGAACGGGTTTTGAACACCCTGTTCAGAAGATTGGTACCTGCCAGGCTTTCCAACAATCCCAGGATAATGACGAACACAACAAACCCCCAAGCCAGGGAGGCGAAGAAAGAGCGTTTTTGGGGATGAAGGGGAATCTTCGTTTGAGGGTCGTTGTTCTTGTTATTTTTACTCATGAATTATACTGATCATTTCGGGGGCATGCGGTGGGTTTTCACATTCGGCCAGAATTTCCAGCAGGCGTGGATGGTTTTTGTAGAAACCGTGATATTTTTCGGGCATCATGGCAGCAATCTGGCACATGATCTCAGTGGTCAGCCACTTCAGTTGACCTTCACGGTCATTCCGGTCCAATTTGGGAGTTTGGATAAGCTTTCCGTATTCCACACGGATATGGGGTTTGCGCAAATGCTTGAGCTCGTCGGTGGCAATCTCGGTACCGATCAACGCCACGGGTTGAATAGGCACCTGTGCACGCAGTGCCAGCATGGCAGCGCCTGGTTTGGCTTCCAGCAACTGACAGGTCGAACTGCGGGTTCCTTCAGGGGAGATTCCCACAGCATAACCTTCATCCAGTTTTTCAATGGCCTTGTGAATGGCTGCAAAATCAGCGGTATCTCGATCCAGCCAGATACCTTCTGCCGTCACGATAAACCACCTCAGCAATGGGTATTTGAGATACTTGGTCGTAACCAACGCAGTGATCTTGGCCCTTTTGGGGTTGGTGAACAATACCGGGATGTCCAGTCGGCTCATGTGGTTGGTACAGATTAACAGACCACCCTCGGTGGGGATGTTTTCTGCACCATTGACCTGGGTATCGGTCAGATGGTCGATCAACCAGATGATAATATCACGAAGACCTTTGGCTTTCATTCAACTCACTTTCGTATTCACTTCTAGTGTTAAGCATAATCCAAAAATATACAAAAATTCTTGAGAGGTTCATTAAATCAGGCAATTTAAATTTGATAGAACCACCAGTAAATTTCAAATTGTATTTCAAAAGCGCAAGTACGTTAATTGAACACTTTTCTAGTAAAAAGGTTCCAGGCTTTGATCGTGGGTGCACATTTACACCAGGGTAGGCTGAGTGGGCTGATCCTCCTGGGCAAGCCTGCGATTCATCACGTACAGGATGGTCAACATCCACACCGCCATCAGGCCTAATATCCAGGGGGCAGCTTCTGCCAGGTCTGAAACGGTGCCGGGCAGCTGAAACGGCAGACTCCCAAATCCCATCACGATGGCAAATGAATTCCATATGCCGTGCAGGATAACGACGCCGCTGTAGATCAATCCCAGGCGCAGTCCGTGTCCATCGTGCCAGGTGGAGGCAAGCGCCCAGCCCATCATCCCTGTGGTGAATGTGTGCAACAAGCCGGTTCCAGTTCTCCCAAGTACAATGGCATAATAATCCTCTCCTCCGGCGGCATTGAGAGCGAACAGGCTTTCCACCAGGGCAAAGGCAGCTCCGCTGATTAATCCCATGGCAAATCCCTGGGATGGCGTAAGGTGGCGTCGTGAAAACAACCAGAGCATCAAAGGCTTTAAGAATTCCTCCACCAGGGGAATAAGCAAACCGAAGCCAAAGATCAGGGTATACATCGCCTGGGGGGAAGCCAACACGGGCGCAAGCTCATTGAGCATCTGGTCCAACGATTCGGTTGAACTGGTCGCCAGGGCGCTCAACTGGTTGAAGAAATCCTGAAATCCCGGCAGGGCACTGGCTGCCAGGATGGCGGTGATCAGGATAATGCTTTCCACGATCAAAATGATTGGCAGCGTAATATAGAATGTGCCAGCAACCAATCCCCAGAACCGCTTCCATGAACCGGCCTTGATCCTGTGCAATGCAAGCCCCAGCAGCCATATCAGGGGCAGGGCGATCAAAAAAAGGTCGACGACCAGAAGGAAGGGGCTGGATTGCCCGTTATTGAGAAGCAGCGCACCGCCATAGAGGGCGCCCAGCCACACGATCAACAAGAAACTGGCGACCAACAACCACCGGTTGGACTTCGCTTCTCCGGGTTCGATGCCCCTTAACCAGCGAATGCAAAGCACAATTGAAGGTATGCCGGCGAATGCCAGGAGAAGAAGCATTACCACCAGCTGGTTGATTTGACCCAACCCTGTGCGATCGATTCCAGGTTGCGTTTGTGTAAAACGATCGGCGATCAAAAGGAAGGCTGCAGCCAATATGGATACAAAGGCACCACCCAGGCTGATCACCAGCTGGGCGATGGTGAGAAAGGAATTACGGCTGGATCGCGTGGCAGGGTCCTGCGCGGTCATTTCTCCTCGATGGTGATCGAGAGAATGGGATCGGGAGTGAAGAGGATGGCATCCTGGTCCGGATTGCGCGGTCGAATGGTTTGCAGAACCTCCATGCCAGAAAGTACTTCCCCAAAGATCGTGTATTTCCCGTCCAGGTCAGGTACAGCGGCGTAGGTGATGAAGAATTGAGAGCCATTCGTATCTGCTCCGGCATTGGCCATGCCCACCATGCCTGCCTTGTCAAAACGAAGGTCCGGTGAGACCTCGTTTGAATACTGGTAACCGGGTGTTCCCAGTCCGGTGTTCGATGGATCGCCTGCCTGGGCGATGTATCCGGTGATCACCCTGAAGAAGCCTGAGCCCTGGTACCAACCGCTTTGAACCAGGTGCACAAAACTGTTCACCGCCCAGGGAGCCTTGTCAGGATACAGAGCGATCAGGATATCACCTTTTTCGGTCTTGAGGGTGGCGGTGTACTGTTTCTTGGGGTCAATGGTCATGGGCGGGCAGGC
>DNOU01000233.1:0-725 GCA_003501835.1 Anaerolineaceae bacterium
GAAGCGCTTTCAGCTGCAGCGCATGGATTGAAATCCACCGCCAGGAATGGCGCAGAGATCGCTGCGGCAATCTCCACACGCCAATCCGTGGAAACCCTCTCCGCATTCAAACAGCTTTTTGCCGGCAAGCTGGGTGCCGGTAATGTCACCACCCTCGAAGAAGGTGAATTCACCCGCGGTATTTCACAGTTTGCAGAGGAATCCGGGAAAGCATTTGAGGGCAAGCTTGCTGATCTCAAATCTGCAGATTCCATACTCGTCCTCGGCGCCGACGTGGTCAATTTCCATGAGGTGGTTGGATTCTTCGCCAAACGTGCCATCCCTGCCGGGACAAAACTGCTTGTGATCGATCAGAAAGAAAACGGTCTCGATCTCCTGGCAAATAAAACCCTCAAAGCTGTCAAAGGTTCCAATGAGGACACACTGGCTGCTCTGAGCGCCGCTGTCGTCAAGCTTGGCCTTGCCCGGGGCAAGACTGCTGTCAAAGCCTCCGACCTGGATTCCCTTGCTTCGAAGACCGGTCTGAAATCAGAAGAGTACCTTGATGCGGCATTCATAATCGCCTCCGGCGAGAAACCTGTCATTCTCGTTGAAAAAGGCTTTCTGCCTGCAGCATTGGCTGAATTTGCCGCACTGATCAATGCCCGAATCATCAGCGTCAAAGGTCATGCCAACAGCCTCGCTGCTTCCCAGCTCAAGCTCGAAACCCCGCTTAACCTGCAGGC
>DNOU01000233.1:730-1819 GCA_003501835.1 Anaerolineaceae bacterium
ACTGCAAGTGCTGACGTCGTCCTGCCTTCCACCAATTGGCTTGAGCAGGGTGGACATTATGTTAACCTGGATGGTCATCTCCAGCTTGCTCATCGGGCAATCACCCCCGCGGAAGATTGCATGACCGCAGAAGAAACATTGACAGCCCTCGCATCGGAGCTTGGATTCTCCCTGGAAAATACCTGGGAAGAAGAGCTGCGCCAACGAGTTGCCCCGGTCGTACTTGAATGAATTTTGTAGAAGAAGATGAATAGGAGAGAACATGGGTAAGCCTAAAATCTCATCTGATTGGTTGGCAGGTTGCGCAGGTTGCCACATGTCGCTACTGGATATTGACGAACGACTTGCAACCGTGCTTGAGCTCGCCGATCTTCGCTCTTCACCCATCACTGACCTGAAAGAGCCGGATGAAACCGGTGTGGATGTGGGTGTTTTGGAAGGTGGAATTAACAACAGCGCCAATGAGGAAGTGGCGCTTCGTATGCGCAGCCGCTGTAAAACACTGGTAGCCTTGGGTGATTGCGCAGTTTTTGGTGGTGTACCGGCAATGCGTAACTTCTTCACAATCGAGGAATCGCTCAAGCGTGCCTACGTAGAAGCAGAGAGCGTCGATGAGAGTGGCAAGATACCCGATGATCCTGAGCTCGCTGTTCCGATGAAAGTGCATGCCCTGCAGGATATCGTTCCGGTGGATGTGTATGTGCCTGGCTGCCCGCCTGATGCAGATACGATCTTTTACGTGCTTGCAGAGCTCGCCCAGGGACGCATTCCCGAGCTTAAAGGTGACAAGCTTCACTGGCATTAATGGAGGAGGATTACTATGGTTGCACAAAAAATCACAATCGAACCTGTGACCCGTATTGAAGGGCACGCCAAGGTAACCATCCGCATGAACGATGCCGGTAAGGTTGACCACGCTTACCTTCACGTGAATGAGTTCCGGGGGTTTGAAAAATTCTGCGAAGGCAGAATGGTGATCGAAATGCCGATGATCACCCCGCGTATTTGCGGTATTTGCCCTGTGAGCCACCACCTGGCTGCTGCCAAAGCCGGCGACGCCGTTTTTGGTGCACAGCCTCCACGCCCAGC
>DNOU01000233.1:1849-8426 GCA_003501835.1 Anaerolineaceae bacterium
GCTGATCCTGCCATTCGAAACGCTGGCGGCTTGCTGGCAGCAAATCCTGAATTGACAATCAAAGCCATCAACCTGCGCAAATGGGGCCAGGAGATCATCGCAACCCTTGGCGGTCGCCGGATTCACCCCAATTTCGCAGTTCCCGGCGGCGTCAACAAAGCACTTTCCGCTGCCGAGCGGGAAAAGATCCTGGCCGGATATGATGATGTCATTGCCACCATTCAGGTCGGACTGGCCATCATGAAGGATTGGGCGGAAAAGAACGCCGAAGACATCAACAAATTTGCAGTCTTCCCCACTGGCTACCTTGGCCTGGTGGATGAGAATAACGCCCTGGAGCTCTACGACGGGCAGATCCGTTTGATCGATTCCACTGGTAAGGAACTTGAGAAATTTGACCCGAGTCTCTACCTGGATTACATTGCCGAACATGTTGAAAATTGGTCGTATTTGAAATTCCCGTATTACAAGAAACTCGGTTATCCCCAGGGTGTTTATCGGGTCGGACCTCTCGGACGTTGCAACAACAGCGATTCCATCACCACACCGCTTGCCAATGCTGAACTGCAAAAGTTCAAGTCCATCCATGGCGGCNNTTGGATGATCCTGATATCCTCAGTCGCGAAATTTTGAATACGTGTGTCAATTTGCAGCCTGAGGGTGTGGGCGTCATCGAAGCCCCGCGTGGTACCCTCATTCACCACTACTGGGTGAATGAGAACGCCCAGCTGCAAAAAGTCAACCTGATCGTTTCCACAGGACACAATAACTGGGCAATGAGTGAAGCCGTGGATAGCGTTGCCAAAACCTACATCACCGGTCCCGAAATCCATGAGGGATTGCTCAACCGCGTCGAAGCAGCCATCCGCGCACATGATCCCTGCCTTTCCTGCTCCACCCACGCCGTTGGTCAAATGCCCATGATCGTGGAGATGCGCGATTCAACCGACAAGGTCATTCAGACCTTCACCCGCGGGTAGCGCTTCCTCGAACACGCACTGTTGTGAGAGCGATGCCTGATCACAAATCAGCATCGCTTTTTTTCAAGGAGATGAAATGCGAGTTTTGATACTCGGCTACGGGAACGTGGACCGCCAGGACGATGGCGTAGCCTGGCATGTCATTCANNTTGAAGATCTCATCCCGGGTTACCAGCATTCACCGTTCACCCATCACCTGACCGCCAGCTCTCTCCTTGCGATGAGCTCGTCCATTTACCACAAAACGCCGCCCTCCATACTGGTTTCTGTAAGGGGATACGAATTTGGTTTTTCGCAACAACTTTCAGAATTGACAGCCTCTCTGGTACCCGCTGCAGTCGACCTCATACTAAAATGGTTGCACACCATCAATATTGAGAATGGGGGGCATGTATGAATTCAGCTTCATTCAAGATGGAATCCACTACCCATGCGGACATGATTTGCCGCGCCGTGAACGCAGGAGTGAACAAATCCAAACTTCCCACCGGAAGATTGCTGCTTCTTTCGATGCTTGCCGGTGCATACATCGGTTTTGGCTGTCTGCTCTCAACAATCATTACCACAGGAGCGGCTGGCTTCCTTCCCTACGGCATTACCCGCCTGGCTGGGGGTTTGATCTTCTGCCTGGGATTGATTTTGGTGGTTGTGGGTGGCGCAGAGCTTTTCACCGGCAACTCTCTCATGGTCATTGCCTGGATGGACCACAAAATCACAGCGGTATCCATGCTTCGGAATTGGCTTCTGGTGTATCTCGGCAACTTTGTCGGCTCTGTCATCCTGGCATTCCTTGTCTTTCTAAGCAAGGAATATCTCTTTTCCCAGGGAGAAGTGGGCAAAACGATTCTAAACCTGGCTCTGGTGAAAGTAAATTATCCATTTAGTCAGGCGCTGGCATTGGGAATTCTTTGCAACATCCTCGTCTGCCTGGCGGTCTGGATGACCTTTGCTGGCAATACCGTAACGGACAAAATCGCCGCCATTGTTTTTCCCATTACCGCCTTTGTAGCCGCCGGATTCGAGCACAGTGTTGCCAACATGTATGCAATTCCCCTCGGTTGGATCATCAAAACCTTCGATCCCTCTTATACCGCTGCAACATCTCTCAATCTCGCATCAATCACCTGGAAGAATATTCTTCTCTCCAATCTTCTTCCTGTAACACTTGGCAATATCATCGGTGGGTCAATTTTCGTAGGGTGTGTATATGCAGCCATCTATCTGCCAATCAAAACAACACATCGTGAGCGATCACTACCATCAGGTGACAGCAAACAGCTTGAAAAGTGATGTAGGTCACTACATGTATAGACAATTTGAGAGTATTGTTATTTTAGTAATCAATAAACAGGACAAAGGAACCAATGGCATACTATCCAGATCTCATCCAGGTGTTTAAAACCATCCCCCTTTTTCTAGATCTCAAGGAATTTCAGCTTGCCAAGCTCGCCGAGATTGCTGAAATTTCTGAATTTGAATCCCATTCACCCATCTTAAAAGAAGGCGCCAAGCCTGATTGCATATACATCGTTCTTGAAGGCGAGATCAAAGTCGAAGTTTTCGTACCCGTATGCGGAAACTCTGAAACGTCACGCCTTGGTCCCCTGGATATTCTCGGCTGGTCTGCCCTTACACCCGTGGTTCGCCAGAGAACCGGAACAGCCACAGCGGTAACCAACTGCTCGCTCCTGAAATTGGACAGCAGGAAATTGATCACCCTTTGTGAACAGGATCATGATATCGGGTTCATTATTTATAAGCGCATCTCCAATGTGACTGCGCGCAGTTTCCTGACCACCCGTTTGCAATTAATGAACCTCCTGATGGCTTATTGCCATGACCGCAGTCCTGCACCCGATCAGGAATAAGTTTTCCTGCAGTGAATCAATCGTGTAAGTAAAATCTTACTAAGCCTGTCCTAATTGCGATATAATTCCACCGTCATGCATGAATTATCGGTAGCTGAAAGCATTCTCAACATTTCCTGCGATTATGCAACCAGGTCAGGGGCATCACGAGTCACTGCCATTGACCTGGTGATTGGTCAATTATCCAGCATCGTCGATGATTCAGTAATGTTCTATTGGGATTTCGTGGCAGAAAATTCCATCTGTGAGGGTGCCCAGCTTCGATTCACACGTACTCCTGCCAGGCTGCAATGCCTGGATTGCGAACTGGAATATACCATCCCTGATCAATTATCCCCCTGTCCACGTTGTTCCAGTTTTCATGTTCGCATCGTTGCAGGAGAAGAATTCTATGTCGATAGTATTGAGATTGAAAAAGAGGAATTGAAAACGCCATGAGCGCCATCCGTGTACCCGTTGTTGAAAAAATATTCAATGCAAACGACCGCATTGCAAATGAAAACCAGAGTCTGATGGCTCAAAACAATGTTTACTCCATAAACATCATGGCGTCCCCCGGAGCAGGAAAAACCAGTTTCATCCTGCAAACCATCCACCGCCTGGCAGGTGAATTTAAAATTGGCGTAATTGAGGGTGATACGGCCCCGGTTACGATTGACGCAGACAAAGTGACCGCAGCCGGCATGCCTGCCGTTCAAATCAATACGGGTGGAGAATGTCATCTCGACGCAGTGATGTTAAGCGAGGGTTTGAGTCAACTCCCGCTTGGCGAACTCGACCTGGTGATTGTTGAAAATGTTGGCAACCTGATCTGCCCCGCAGCGTTTGCCCTGGGCACGAATATAAACCTCCTTATCGCGTCAATACCTGAAGGTGATGATAAACCCTATAAGTATCCCAACATCTATCGCGGATTGGATGTACTGATCATCAACAAAACTGATTTACTGCCATATGTGACATTTGATATGGATTACTTCACCCGCGGGGTGGAAATGCTCAATCCGGGTTTGAAGACCTTCGCGCTTTCCTGCCGTACCGAAGAAGGCATCCAGCCCTGGGTCGACTGGCTGAAACTTCAAATCCTTTCCGCAAAGCAAGGATGATCACTTCTTGATCCAGGGACTCAGAATTGTTGTCAGGGGCATCGTCCAGGGAGTGGGATTTCGACCTTTCGTATATTCCACTGCTGTATCAAACCAATTAACAGGCTGGGTAAAAAACACGTCCAGCGGTGTCGAAATTGAACTCAACGGCGAACCGGGCAAGCTGGAGATTTTCCTTGATGTGCTGCAACACCAGGCCCCTCCGCTCTCCCGAATTGACGCAATTCACACAACTCCCGTACCCGTCAATGGGTACAAGGATTTTAAGATCCTGACCAGCGAAGCACATGCTGATGAGTATGTTCCCATTTCACCCGACATGTCCATTTGCAGCGACTGCCGCCGCGAGCTCTTTGATCCATCAGACCGTCGCTACCGTTATCCCTTTATCAATTGCACGAATTGCGGTCCCCGGTTCAGCATCATCCGTGATATTCCCTACGACCGTCCCAATACCACCATGGCAGAATTTGAAATGTGTTCTGAGTGCAGCCATGAATACGAGAACCCCCTTGATCGGCGATTCCATGCGCAGCCCACTGCCTGTCCCGTATGCGGTCCGCAGGTCTGGTTTACTGATGGCAATCAAAGGCTTGGTGAACGTGATGATGCAATCCACATCGCCCGAGAGTGGCTGAAAGCTGGAAGGATTATCGCCATAAAAGGCCTGGGCGGCTATCATCTTGCATGCGATGCCGAAAATGAAAATGCGGTCAGGGAATTGCGTTCACGCAAGAGACGCAGTGATAAACCCTTCGCCCTGATGGCTTTTGACACGGAATCCATCCATCAGCATTGCCAGATCAGTGTGGAGGAAAAATCTCTTCTGGAGTCTCCACAGCACCCCATTGTTCTGCTCAAGAAAGATGGACGAACAACGGTCGTTGAGGAAGTGGCGCCGAAGCAAAACCGCCTCGGCTTCATGCTGCCGTATACGCCCCTGCATTTGCTGCTCCTCGAACCAGAGCCAGGCTTCCCACAGGTGCTTGTGATGACCAGTGGAAACATGAGCGAAGAACCCATTGCCTATCAAGACCCTGATGCAATGAACCGCCTCTCCCCCATTGCAGATGGATTTTTGNNCCCCTGGATCCATACCTCTCCCCATCCTCCCTCCCGGAATGATCCTGGGCTGCGGAGCCGAGCTCAAGAATACGTTTTGCCTGAACCGTGACCAGTACGCCTTCCTGGGTCATCATATTGGTGACCTGGAAAACATCGAGACCCTTCAATCCTTTGAGACGGGGATTGAGCATTATCAACGACTCTTCCGAATCCGGCCTGAATTTATCGCTGCTGACCTGCACCCGGATTATTTGGCTACACGCTACGGTCAGAACCTGGCCTCGGAGAAGCACCTGCCCTTTGTTCAAGTTCAACATCATCATGCCCACCTGGCAGCCTGCCTGGCGGATAACCAGGTCTCGTCCATGGATCCGGTGATCGGTTTGATCCTGGACGGTACCGGATACGGTACCGATGGGACGATCTGGGGCGGCGAGGTGCTGATTGGTGGTTATGCAGGTTTCCAACGGCGGTTCCACCTTGAAACATTCCCCCTTCCAGGAGGAGATGCAGCCATTCATGTCCCTGCCCGTGTTGCCCTGGCCATGCTGTGGAAGAAAGATCTTGAGTGGGAAACCCACCTGCCCCCGGTGAACGCATTGAACAACGAAGAACGGTCTGTCCTGCATTCCCAGCTGCAAAAATCCATCAACACCCCGCAAACTTCAAGCATGGGCAGGCTCTTTGATGCGGTCTCCGCATTGGTTGGTGTCCGGCAAAAAGTGAATTATGAGGGACAGGCAGCAATCGAATTGGAAAATCTCTGTTCGCATTCCGAAACGGGTGCGTACGAATTTGATCTTGGGGCAGATCAGATCCTGCTTTCAAAACTTTTGGGGTCACTGCTGGCGGATCTTCACCATGATGTGCCGGCTTCGATCATCTCAGCCCGATTCCACAATGGGTTGGCAGCGATGCTGGTCTCGGCATGCAAAAAAATCCGGGAAGAAACATCCATCCAGACCGTTGCACTCTCGGGTGGAGTGTGGCAAAATAAAACCCTGTTGGATAAAACGCATGAGCTGTTGGACCAGGAAGGTTTTACCACCCTGGTTCACCACCGGGTGCCAACCAACGATGGAGGCATCAGCCTGGGCCAGGTAGCCGTTGCCGCCTCCTTCTTCTCAAATCAAAAGAGGTAAACCATGTGCCTTGCCGTACCTGGAAAAATAATCGAGATTTATGACACTGCCGGTATGCGGATGGGAAAAGTGGATTTCGGCGGCGTTTTCCGCGAAGCCTGTCTCGAAACAGTCCCGGAAGCCAATATCGGCACTTATGTAATTGTTCATGCCGGGTTTGCTCTGAGCGTTTTGAGTGAATCAGAGGCTATGGAGACCCTGGAAGCCTTTCGGGAACTTGGCGATATCGAAGCTGATCTCTCATCCTGAGTGATTTCAAATGAAGTATCTTGATGAATTTCGCGACGCTGCCCTGGTCAAGAACGTGCTGGATGAAATCCATCACACGGTTACCCGACCCTGGGTGCTGATGGAAATTTGTGGTGGTCAAACACATTCGATCATGCAAAATGGCATTGACCAGTTGCTTCCGCCTC
>DNOU01000233.1:8454-16640 GCA_003501835.1 Anaerolineaceae bacterium
TGTGATTTTTTGCTCCTTTGGTGACATGCTGCGGGTGCCTGGATCTCATGGAGACCTCTTTTCAATCCGTGCCAGGGGTGGTCAGATCAGGGTGGTTTACTCACCGCTCGATGCAGTCAAACTGGCCCAGGCTAACCCTGACAGGCAGGTGGTGTTCTTTGCAATCGGCTTCGAAACCACCGCACCAGCAAATGCCATGGCGGTCCTGCAGGCAAAAGCGCTTCATCTGAACAACTTTTCTGTCCTGGTGTCGCAAGTGATTGTGCCACCCGCCATGGAAGCCATCCTCTCGTCGCCCACCAATCGCGTACAGGGATTCCTGGCAGCCGGGCATGTCTGCTCGGTGATGGGTTACTGGCAATACCCTCCCATCGCAGAAAAGTACGGGGTTCCGATCACCGTGACCGGGTTTGAACCATTGGACCTGCTGAACGGTATTTTGATGAACGTGCGCCAGTTGGAAGCGGGTAAAAACGAGGTCGATAATGCTTATACACGAGTCGTCAACCGCGAAGGAAACCGTTCTGCCCAACAAATGATCGACCAGGTTTTTCAAGTCTGTGACCGCAATTGGCGGGGTATCGGTCTCATTCCACAAAGTGGTTTATGCCTTCGACCGGAGTTTGATGATTTCAACGCAGAAGCCCGTTTTAATGTGGGCGAGATCCAGACCCGTGAATCGGAAATCTGCATCGCCGGCCAGGTACTGCAAGGGATCAGTAAACCCACGCGCTGTCCAGCTTTTGGAACGCTTTGCACCCCGGAAAATCCTCTGGGTGCCACCATGGTCTCCTCCGAAGGTGCCTGTGCAGCCTATTACCGATACGCGCGGACTGAAAGTGTAAAGGCATGAATTCCGAATCCATACCGAATTTTGAAGGCGCTGTCTGCCCGGTTCCCCTGCGGCACCACGACACGATTGTCATCGGTCATGGCTCTGGCGGAAGGATGACCCAGGAACTCATCCAGGAGATCTTTCAACCTCATCTCGCCTCTCCACAGCTATTGGCGGGTAATGATTTTGCAGAAGTGAAACCGGGATCTGCATCACTCTCCCGGCTGGCAATTTCCACGGATTCGCACATCGTGTACCCCCTCACTTTTCCCGGAGGGGATATTGGCCGTCTGTCTGTCTGCGGTACAGTCAACGACGTGGCCATGTCCGGTGCCATTCCCGTAAGCCTTACAGCGGGATTCATCCTCGAAGAAGGGCTTTCCACTTCGCTGCTCGAGTCAATCGTTGTCTCAATGTCAAATGCAGCACAAGAAGCCGGGGTGCAGATCATTGCAGGCGATACCAAGGTGGTTGAAAAAGGGAAAGCAGACCAGCTCTTTATCAACACCACCGGTTTTGGCTGGATTCCTGAAGGTGTAAATATCAACGGCTCCCGGGCAAAGCCAGGGGATGTGGTACTGATCTCCGGCACCCTTGGCGACCATGGGATTGCCGTGCTGGCTGCCCGGGGAGAACTTGGATTTGAAACTGAGATTCGCTCTGACGTGGCACCCCTGAACCACCTGATCCAGGCAGTAATACAGGCAGCTCCCAATATCCATGTTTTGCGCGACCCCACACGCGGCGGTTTGGCAACAACGCTTAATGAGATCGCCTGTCAGAGCCAGGTATGTATCACGCTGGAAGAAAGCAGGGTTCCGGTCAAACCTGCTGTAGGCGCAGCCTGCGAAATGCTGGGTTTTGATCCCCTATATGTGGCAAATGAAGGAAAAGTCATCGTAATCGCACCGCCTGATGAGGCAGAATCTGCTCTTGCCGCCCTGCAGAGTCACCCCCATGGCAGGGATGCAGCCATCATTGGCAGGATAGGCGAATCACCCAAATCAAGAGTTCTATTGAATACCCGGATTGGCGGCACCCGTATCCTGGATGTCTTGGCGGGTGAGATGTTGCCCCGAATTTGTTAACGCCATGATGTTGACACGCGCTGCAACTCTTTTATACTTATTTCATCTCAAACACTGACGAGGGAAAATGAAGATCGAATTTCAAGAGACCACCAAGGATCTTGCCAAACGTATTGACATCCATAACAAGTTTGGCGCCCGTGATATTGATGCATGGATGCTGGACCTGATCAATTTGCAGCCTGGCAGCAAGATCCTGGATGTCGGCTGCGGTTCAGGCAAGCAGTGTTTTTCTTATTATGACCGATTGAATGGAAATGCAGCCATTACCGGCGGGGATGTTTCCGAAAATCTTCTACAACAGGCTCGCGATGAAGATGCCCGCCGACACAGCGGGATGAAATTCGTGCACCTCGATTTTAACAAGCCGTTTGAATTTGCCGAAAATGAGTTTGATTTCGTCTCCTGCTGTTTTGCAATCTATTACGCTGAAAACGTGCCTTTTACCATAGGTGAAATGCACCGTATAACCAGGCCGGGCGGTCGCCTTTTTACAACCGGTCCCATGCCTGAAAACAAGAAGATCTTCTACGATATCATTCGCGAAGCCACCAACAAACCCATTCCGCCCATGCCAGGCAGTTCGCGTTATTCCTCAGAGTTTCTTTCAACCATTAAATCTCTTTACCACAAAGTGGAAGTTCATATCTTCGAGAATCCATTGACATTTACATCTGTCGAGCCTTACATCGAATATACCCGGGCATCCATGTCTGAAGACCGCAAGCTTTGGTCAACCTTCTTCCAGAGCAGCGGCGATTTTGAAAATATCATCCATTCGATCACGGAAGCTGCCAAAAGGAGACTCGATCAGGATGGCAGGCTGGTGATGACCAAGGTTGTTGGCGGATTCCTCGCCACCAAGTGAGCAAAATGAATACCGACATGAAGTTTTTTGGTCGAAAAGTTTGCTTCATCGGTGCCCACCCTGATGATATAGAGCTTGGTTGCGGTGCCCTGATTGCCCACATCTCGAAGACATCCGAGGTTTTGTGTGTCACTCTCTCTGACAATCAAAAAAACCCCCTGCTGACGAAAGTGGTGGATGAACTCTACGCCAGTATGGCAGTGCTGGGAGTGGCAAAGGATCACGTTGTGGTTGGTGAATTCGAAACCCGTCGTTTTCCGTATTCGCGTCAGGAAATCCTTGAATACTTGATTCAGTTGAAGCAAGATTTTCACCCGGATGTGGTTTTCGTTCACACCAAGGCGGATCTGCACCAGGACCATGGCACGGTGACCGAGGAATCGCTGCGTGCCTTTCGCGGAATCAGCGTTCTCGGTTTTGATGTTCTCCGCAGCAGCTATGGCTTCTTTCCCAACTTCCTGGTGGAAGTGACCGTGGAAGATGTCGAACGGAAATTAGAGGCATTAAGCCAGTACCGCACTTATAAAGACAAATACTACTTCAACCCGGAAGTCACCCGTGCCACCATGATTCGCCATGGTGCACTTGCCGAACGTCCCTATGCCGAAGGATTTGATATCCTCAGGATCATTGGTTCATTCGATTCCATCTAAAAATACTGCGGAAGCTCTGGCTTCCGCAGTATTCTATCTTTTGACTACTCCAACTTCAATCATCCCGTCCACTTCTCTTACCGGGTAATGGGGAATATCCTTCACAGCTGGCAATCGCAGCACTTTTCCCGTGCGAATATCAAACCTTGCGCCATGTCGCGGACAAATGATCTCAAATCCTTCCAACTCGCCATCACCGATGGCGCCATGATCGTGACTGCATACATCTCCGGTGGCAAAAATACCCTCGCGGGTGGCGAAGAGAACGATGGACTGACCTTCAATTTCGAAGAATAAACGCTCTCCAACAGGAATTTCATTCATCGGAGCGATTTGGTAATACTTGTATTCAGTATCGATCATTTCGGTCATGTCAATCTCCTTCCACCAATTCATCACTGGCTTCGCCCAACCCGTACACGCCTGCTTTGAGGATCTTTAGAGAGAGCAGGGCGCACTTGAGACGCACCGGACCCAGTTCAATACCCAGCAATTCAAGCACATCATTCTTTGTCAATTTCTTGATTTCTTCCACCGGTTTGCCGATGATCGAATCCAGGAGCAGATCGGCACTGGCCTGGGATATGGCGCAGCCGTGTCCGTCAAAAGCAGCTTCAGTGACCAGACCCTCTCCATTTACCCTCAGGTCAATCCGGATATGATCACCACATAAAGGATTCTCATCTTCGAAAGAAATGTCGTAAGGATCCAGGTGACCCCGATGGTCAGGATTCTTATAATGTTCAATGATCACTTCACGATAAAGATCGTCCATGGATATCCATCAATTAAAGAGTTTGTTTACTTTCTCAAGCGAGACCACCATTTGATCAATCTCGCTGCGCGTGTTGTAAAGGTAATAAGAGGCACGGGTTGTTGCCGGAAGGTTGTAGCGGTCGTGAAGCGGCATTGCGCAATGATGCCCCGCCCGCACAGCAATCCCGTCAGCATCGAGTACCTGTGCCACGTCATGGGGATGTACTCCCTCGAGCGTGAAAGCTGTCACGCCGCCCCGCTTGTCCGCCTCAGGACCCAGGATCCGCAGCCCCCTGACCATCGCCAGTTGTTCCATGGCGTACGCCACCAGGTCGTGCTCATGCGCGGCAATTGTGTCCATCCCCACGGAATTCAGATAATCAATCGCCGCCCCAAAACCAGCGGCTTCCGCAATTGCAGAAGTGCCTGCTTCGAACTTGTAAGGCAATTCATTGGGTGAAAATGACCTCAAATACACTCTCTTGATCATGTCCCCGCCACCCAGGAATGGAGGCATGGCTTCCAAGAGATCTTCCCTTCCCCAAAGCACACCAATGGCAGTTGGACCGAGCATCTTGTGCGCTGAAAACGCAAAGAAATCAATCCCCAGGTCCTGCATATCCACCTTCATGTGCGGAGCTGATTGTGCACCATCCACCAGTACCACCGCCCCCACCTCATGAGCCTGGTCGGTCATCACCTTCACCGGGTTGATCGTGCCAAGAACGTTGGAAACCTGGGTAAAACTGACCAGCTTTGGATGCTGCTCGAGCAGCCTGTGGTAGGATTCCTGGTCCAACTCACCCTGATCATCAACCCGAATGAATTCAAGACGAATCCCTTTTTCCGCCGCCAGCATTTGCCAGGGGACCAGATTTGAGTGATGTTCCATTTCGGTCAAGATCACCAGGTCTCCCGCGTTGAGGAATTTTCGTCCCCAGGTGTAAGCCACCAGGTTGATGGATTCTGTCGTATTCCGGGTAAAGATCACTTCACGGGTCCTGGGTGCATGGATGAATTTCGCCACTTTCTCGCGGCTGGATTCGTACATGGCAGTTGCTTCTTCAGCCAGGGTGTGCACCCCGCGGTGAATATTGGCATTCGTCAAGCGGTAGTATCGATCCATCGTGTCGATCACCACTGCAGGTTTTTGAGAGGTCGCGGCGGAATCGAGGTAGATCAAAGGGATTCCCGGTTTGACCTCTCGGTCAAGAATGGGGAAATCCTTACGGAATATATTTTCCCAGGCTGTAGTCTGATTGATCATCTGAATTGTCATTAACCCGCAACTGCCTTCCTGGCAGGCATCCGTATATGAGGAGAGTGCTGCGGGAACCACAGGATATGATCCGGCACCATCCAACCGTCCGTCAAATAGACATTTGTCCTGAACTGCACTGCCACCATCTTGGGATCCACCTGCACCACAATCCCTTTCAGCCACCCGCGAACGCGTTCATTGTTTTTATCATGATCGCAATACACCTCGACGGTATCGCCGACGTCGTATAAAAATTCATGATCGGGGGGTCTCATAAAGGGAACTTGTGCCATTTTTCCATCTCCAAACATAAAGATTTTTCTTTGAATTCTAGCATATTGAGCTTAAATCAAACTCAGGATTTCACGACCTGTTTCATTTTTTGATTGATTGCCAGTTGAAAACGTTTTTTCACACCTTCAAACGGGATCCGCTGCATGATCGGATCAAAAAAGCCTTCCACGATCATCATTTCAGCATCTTCCTTCGATAATCCACGGCTCTCAAGATAGAAGAGCTGTTCCGCATCCACCTTACCCACGGTTGCACCATGGGTGCAGCGGACATCATCCGTAAGGATTTCCAGTCCCGGAATGGAATCTGCCCGCGCCCCTTCGCTTAAAACCAGGTTGCGGTTTGCCTGGTAACCGTCTGTTTTTGCAGCGTTTTTCGCCACATAGATCATTCCCTGCCATACTGAATGACTTTGGTCGAGTAACGCTCCTTTGAAAAGCAGGTCACTGGTGGTGTGAGGTGCCAGGTGATTTTGCTGGGTGTCGTAGTCGAGATGCTGTTCGTGCTGTGAGAAATAGAACCCGGACATCTTCCCGGTACTCCCGGTTCCAGCCAGATCCAGTTCCGAGAAGTTCTTGGTTAGCTTGCTGCCAAAGGCTCCAAAGATCCACTCGACCTCACCATTACCTTCCACACGCACCCGTTCATGCATGAAATTCCAGATGTTTTCGCCAAAAGATTGCAACTCCACAAACCGAAGATGCGCACCGTCGCCGACATGAATTTCGATCAAACCCGAATGGAAACCTGGCTCGGTCTCACTTTCGGGAGAAGAGGATTCATGGACATATGTGACGCTTGATCCATCGTCCAGGTAAACCAGGATATGGCTGAATGCAGCTTCTCTTTGTCCGGCAACCCAAAGGAGTGAGTGCAACGGCGATGCCACCTGTACACCGCGGGGTACATAAAGCAGAACGCCATTTTGTGACATGGCACCTGCCAACGCCCCAAATTTATCATCTGAAGACCCGATGACTTTGCCAAGGACCTTTTCAACGAGTTGAGGGTGAGCAACCAGCGCATTTTGCAAGTCAGTGAAGACTACACCTTTCTCTTCAAGCTCCGATTCGAGGTGCAGCTGGTGATGCTCTCCCGCCAACAGGATCTCTCCACCGTGCAAGGCATCAGCAACAGGCTCAAGCAGCGCACCTGGAACAGTGGACAGGGTATTGCCTTTTTCAAGTCGGAAGGATTGCACCGGCATTTTTGAAACATCGGTCCGGCGCCACGCCTCCTGTTTCACTGTTGGAAAGGGCATGCCCTGGTAATTCTTCCATGCTTCAGCCCTGTATTGCTCAAAGTATGAATCAGCGCCTTCCAATTGGGGAGAAAACTGAAATTCCCTGGAAGTCTCTTCCTGCGAGACGCGTGACCGACGAATGACTACAGGTGATTCTGTCATGATGGTTTCCTCAAATTCAATGCTGTTTCGTAGACTATCCCACCGAACCGGACATTTGCAGCTGGATCAGACGGTTCATTTCCACCGCGTATTCCATGGGCAATTCTTTGACCAACGGTTCGATGAATCCGGAAACCACCATGGTGGTGGCTTCTTCTTCCGAAAGTCCACGGCTCATCAGGTAGAAGAGCTGCTCCTCACCCACTTTGGAGACTGAGGCTTCATGTCCGATCGTCACATCCTGCTCATCGATCTCAATGGTCGGATATGTGTCAGATCGCGATTGACCATCCAGGATCAGTGCGTCACACACCGTGTTCGATTTGACATCCCTGGCACCCTCGTACACCTTGAGTAATCCTCGGAAGGATGCCCTCCCGCCATCCTTGCTGATGGACTTGGACGTGATCTTGGATGATGTGCCCGGTGCAAAATGGATCATCTTTCCACCGGCATCCTGTGTTTGACCTTTTCCTGCGAATGCGACCGATAACATCTCGCCATGCGCCCGCGGTCCCATCAGGTAACAGGAAGGGTATTTCATGGTCACCTTGGAACCCAGGTTGCAGTCCACCCATTCCATTGTTCCATCTTCCGCAACCATTGCACGCTGTGTCACCAGGTTGTAAACATTGGTGGACCAGTTCTGGATGGTGGTATAGCGCATCCGGGCGCCTTTTTTGACGATGATCTCAATCACACCTGAATGGAAGGAGTTTGTCGAGTAGGTGGGTGCAGTGCAGCCTTCAACATAATGCACCTGCGCTCCTTCATCCACAATGATCAGGGAACGCTCAAATTGACCAATATTGGCAGCGTTCAAACGGAAGTACGCCTGCAAAGGCAGCTCCACTTTCACGCCTTTGGGCACATATACAAATGAACCTCCAGACCAGACAGCGGAGTTCAATGCGGCGAATTTGTTGTCTTCGATGGGCACCACGGTGCCAAAGTGTTCACGGAAAAGATCGGGGTGCTTGCGCAGCCCGTCTTCTATGCTCAAAAAGATCACGCCCTGTTTTTCCA
>DNOU01000233.1:16655-19862 GCA_003501835.1 Anaerolineaceae bacterium
CGGCACATCATTCCAATCTTTGCTGGAAGCTTCGGTGGGGCGGACATAGTAATAAATGTCATCCAGGTTTAAACCGCTGATATCGGCCCCCCATGTGGGCATCGGTCGGGCTTGGAAATGCGCAAGCGCTTTCAGGCGAAATTCAAGCATCCACTCGGGTTCGCCCTTCATTTCCGATATCTTGCGAACCACTTCTTCGCTTAATCCTTTTTGAGATTTGTAAATGGATGTCTCGGGATCTTTAAATCCATACTGGTATGATCCCAGGTCCTCCAGAAAATTAGGTCTTTGATCAGCACTCATCATCGTATCCTCAAATTGCCCGATCTAAAGGGAGGCAACGCCGTTTTCATATTTTTCACGAACCCATTCATAACCATGCTCTTCAAGATGAAGCGCCAGGTCAGGTCCGCCAGATTCCACGATCCTCCCACTCATCATCACATGCACCACATCGGGTTTGATGTAGTTAAGCAGCCGCTGGTAGTGGGTGATCACCATCACACCCAGATCCTTTCCCCGCAGCAAATTGACACCTTCTGAAACAATCCTCAGGGCATCGATATCCAGCCCGGAATCTGTTTCGTCAAGGATGGCGATCTCAGGTTTCAACATGGCCATTTGCAGCACCTCGGTGCGTTTCTTTTCGCCGCCTGAAAAACCATCATTCAAGTAACGCCCCGCGAAGCTGGATTCCATTTTGAGCATTTCCATTTTCTCTTTCAAGACTTTGCGGAATTCGGGAATGGGAATGCCCTTGTCTTCAGGGTTTTCTGCTTTCCGTTTGGCATTCACTGCTGTTCTCAGAAAATTGGCGACCGTAACTCCCGGAATGGAAACCGGATATTGGAAGGCAAGGAAAATACCCAGGTGGCTTCTTTCAGCAGGAGTGAGATCAAAGAGATTGATTCCCTTGTAGAATGCTTCACCGCCCGTCACCGTATAGGAGGGATGACCCATCAGGGTGTAGGCGAGCGTGGATTTTCCGGTCCCGTTTGGTCCCATGATGGCATGCACTTCCCCCTGGGGAATGACAAGATTCACACCATTCAGAATGGGTTTCCCTTCGATGCTGACCGCTAAATCCTTGATTTGTAATTCAGCCATGAACTTTCACTCCTTCAATCATTGATCATGTTGATTATATCATCAATATTTATTATAATATTCACAATTATTCACTTGCAACGGGATTATATCATAGCCATCGGTCAGGGTCAATATTGATCACTTTTTTCTAGTATATTCAAATCGATACTTGTTTTTTAGGATATGTATGACAATATTGACACTTATTATCAGTGTATGGTATAGTACAGGTAACGAAACAGGCAGAGAAAGAGTTTTACTCTATGAAAAGCACACGTGAACGTATTTTACAAACTTTGTTAACGAATCCCCGCTCAACCATCAGCGACCTGGCAGAGGCGGTACACATAAATAATATCTCTGTACGCCATCATCTCACCAATCTCCAGGCAGAAGGATCCATTTTTGCCGAAGAGGAGCGGCATGGAGTGGGTCGCCCACGACTGGTCTACTCTCTCACGGAGACCGGGCAGGAGAAATTTCCAACCCGGTATCTACAATTGACTGACCGGCTACTCACCCACCTCAAGCAAACCCTCCCGGAAGGTGAATTTCGCCAGATTTTCTCCGACATGGCCAAGGGATTGGCTGTGGAGCAGGGTGCAAAAATCAAATCGCTCCCTCTTGAGGAAAAACTGGACATTTTAAAAGAGAACCTGGAAAACGAAGGTTTTAGCATCGAGTGGGAACAAGAGGGCGATGAATATCGAATCAACGAGGTCGCCTGCCCCTTTTATCATATCGGTCAAAATCACCCCGAAGTGTGCGCCATGGATCAGACGCTGATCTCCACCATGCTTTCCATTCCCACGGAAAAAGTCCAATGTGTGCTCAACGGTGATGATCTTTGCAGCTACATCATCAAGAAACCAAAGATAAGCGAGGTAGCCAAATGATCGGCGGTACTCCAGGAACAAATCGACCTGTCTGGGATGCTGAGGCGACACACCCCGGGGAAATGAAAAAGCTGAAGGACGGTATGCGTGAAGTGGTGGATCCCGAACTTGGGCTGAATGTCATTCAGCTGGGCCTGATTCGAAACGTGACCATTGATGACCGCGGAGTCGTGCTGCACATGATTCTCACCACTCCATTCTGTCCTTATGGACCCGCAATGATTGATGTCATGCGGAAAAAAGCGGAAGAGAGCGTTTCACTGCCAGTGAGCATCGACCTGGGCATGGAAACATGGGACTTTTCAATGATGGAAGAAGAACTTGGTGCTGAATGGGGTCTCTACTAACCGTTAAGCCCGGGGTTTTGAAAAAGCCTGAGAATTGCCTGTAGATAGCCTGAAGCAGGGGAAAGACGCAGGAAATCGTTTTTGTACCAGGTCCGAATCCCAGGAGAGTCAAAAATCACGGCACAAGGTGGCAAAAGAAAAAGGAGCTGTCTACTTTTATGACAGCTCCTAAATTTTAAATCTGGCTGGGTCTAAACGGAACATCGGCAGAAATTTGAGCACCACCCCCACATCACCCTTGAGTTCGATGCGCCCGGTAAGTAAGGCTTTCATGGGATCCAGTTTGCCGGTAAGAAGTGCATCCAAATCTTCGCTGGAAAGGCTCAAGCTGGCAAGCGGCATTTCCACACTCCCGGGAGTGATGCGGCACTTCGCATCCCCCACCCTCATCAACCATTCGCCGTTTTCGATTCCTGTAATATGGCATTGAAATTCCCCCTTCATTCCTTCGGATTTTTCTGGAAGAAAGGAGTTTTCGAGTTCTTTCATTAAGGTTTCCATGCGTGTCGTTTCCATGTTATTGTTTCTTGCTCTCACCTCATTCTACCAGTGAATTCATCATTTCGTCAGAGACGGGTTGTGCCTGTCGGTTTTTCCATTTCATACTAAAATGGAGGGATGATCAGAAATTGTTTTTTTCCTGCTGATGGCACCATTCAAAAAGACATTGATGAAGAACAGCTTGACGCTGCAATGGCGTCCGGAAAGGGTTTCGTCTGGATCAGTCTGGAAAAATCCACCCAGGCGGAAGTGCTGAGCGTTTTGGACAGGAAATTCCATTTTCATCCCCTGGCGATTGAAGACTGCCTCTCTGTGGGTTACCAGATTCCCAAGGTGGATGATTACGGAAGTTACATCTTCATCATTTTCCAGGC
>DNOU01000099.1 GCA_003501835.1 Anaerolineaceae bacterium
CGCCCAGGACCCCCAAAATGACGATGACAACCACTGCGATCAAGACGAGGATGAGCGCGTACTCGACCAAACCCTGACCTTTTTCTTTCGCTGCAAATAACATAAGATTTCTCCTCTCTATGAATGTTTGATTCCATTATACAAAACCATGGTTAGTTTTCAATAGGGTGACATTACAAAAACTTTACAACAATCTCTTATGGTTCTGTCCGTGTAAAGATCATTGCCCGGTCATCCTGGTAAACCTGTTTCCAGTTTTCAGACATTGACAATGCCCTGATCAAAGCAGGCTGTTCTTGAATGGAAGGGATAACGAGATTGATCTCATATTTTTGCAATACGGATTCCCAATCGAATTCAGCTGACGAAATACGGAAATAGTCCTCGATTTGCTCTGTGCTGAAATCCTCTATGCGGTTCGTGGTGAACAGTTTCCGCTCCGGAAGGGCATAAGCCATGTAAGTGGAAAAAGAAAAATCAGACCAAAGGTTGCCTGGTAATTGGGGGTTGCTTTTCAGCCATTCCACAGCCTTGACGGGTGTACTTTCATTGTAATTCGGAGAAGCTTTTTGCCACCACATGTTGCGGATGCCGGGAATTAAAAGAATCGGAAAAATCAACAACAATATCCCCAGGAGCAAGTTAACAGTCCGATTATTCAAACGGTTGTGATGATCGGAGAGTTTGCGGATGAATGGATCCAAGAGTTGGACGAGTATGAACGCCAGGATCGGCAAGAACCAGATCACATACCGTACGGAGGATAGCGACATCCAGCCAAAACCCAGGAACCAGACCCAGAAAATCCATTTGATTCTGGAACTGGAAAAGGCGGTCAGAACCGGCACCAGCAGAAGCAGGGAAAAGAAAACGTTTGATTGCCAGCCCTTGTTGGTTAAGGGTTTCCACTCAGATCCAAATAGCTGGTTTGACTGGTTCCCGACCACTGAGAACATATTCGCCCAGATATGGTAGGTATAAGCATTCAAGAATGTTGCCAAGAAAGAGATTACCGTTACAAAAACTAGGCGTTTTCGATCACCAGTTCCGAAAATGGCAGCAGGGAGAAGCATAAAGAAGAGCACAATGAAGGAACCATGTATGTTGGCCCAGAGAAAAGCGATGATCGGAAACAGCCATAAGAAGCGATTTTTGCCTCTCTGCCAGCGCAGGATTAGCCACAGTGAAAGGCCATAAAGCGGAAACGCGAGCACCTGTGGACGGGTGGGAAAATATGAAGCGGCGATCAGAGAGATCAATACCAGGACGAGCCCGGCTGTGAGATTCGCGATTTCTAATTCTTCGAGACATTTCCATAGGAGAAGGAAGAAAAGCCCGATGCATGCCATTGTAAAGATGGAAGTCAGAGCCACCCCGCCGAGATTATAGATCCCCAAAAGAATTAATGAAGGCAACCAGTAAAGGTAAAGAGCCGGGTTTCCGTAGGATGTGTAGGTCATGAACTCGGTAGCGGGCAGGTGACCGAGGCTGAGAATTTCCTGACCAATACGCAAATATGGAAAGAAGTCATTAGGGATGATGGGCTGGATGACCGTAAAGGTAAGCGCGATCATCATCATGAATGCAAAAATCAAAAAGCCTTTGCCATTGGCATCCTGTTTTCGGACTTCTTGATGCGACTTGGAGGTTGTCGTAAATGACATGTCAAGGGATCCTTTTTGCGTGTAAAAAGAACAAGCCTTAATGGTTCATACTGAAGATCACGCTGGTTTGATCTTCATAACTGATCTGCCAGTTTGAAGACTGGCGCAGAACATTCGCCATGACAGAATTTGGCTCGATGAGAACAGTGGCGATGTCATATCTGGCAAACTCTTCCTGCCAGCCCGGCTTTATGGTACTGATGCCTTTGTAATCAGATAAAAAGGAAGACCCATATACATCGGCTCTGCCGTCGATGAACACCAGGTATTCAGGGTAAAGCCGCCAAATCAGGTATCCCCCCCAGTTATACGAGTTAAATATACGTCCGCCTGGCCGGTTTTCTTGAATCCAATTTACGGCTTGGACAGGGTAATTCTTGATAATTTCACTCTCCCGGATACCTGCCTGTTGGAAGAAGCGGGCAACAACAGCGACCAGTGCCAGGAAGATCAGGGCTCCATTCAACAAGGAGGAACGTCGTGTCGCGGGTGTGGTTGATGGGTGAATCGTGATCAATGCATCCAGCTGGGTGGCGATGACAGGGATCGCAACGATGGTGAACAGGGGAATGTTCCGCATATCCCGCAATCCCATGTAAAGGAAGATCAGAAGTAAAAATGTCTGGGTGGTGGACTGGCTTCGTCCTCCACGCAAGCCGGTGTAACTGAGAAATAGGATCATGAGGGCGAAGGGGATCCACATGCTCTGTGAAAAGTCAGGAGATTGCCATTCCTGGATGTATTGCTGCATGGACGGATCGGTGAGGGTTTGGAAGGGATAAAGCAGTATCTTGACCCCATTGGGGTTGACCAGGGCAGCCAATGTGGTCAGTAGGAATGCGCCGATGAGCAGGAGAGTTGATGTCTCCAAAACTTTGTCAGATTCCCTGTGCCTGACCCTTTTCCACAAGAGGTCAAAGGCATTTCCTGCAATGTAAACCCCGATTGCTGCCAGGCCAAGGATATACCCTCCATGAACATTGACCCACAGCACCATCAGCAGGGGAAGGGGAATCAAGTCACCTATTTTTCGTGATCTGTTGAATCGATCGAGGAGGGACAGGAAGAGACTAAAGAAGAGCAGGGTGATCATCTGCGGACGGACTCCCCACAACGGATTGGAGCCTGCCGCACCCAGAAGTACTACAAACCCGGCGGTATATGGTCTTGAGCCGGGCGGGGTACGCAAATAAGCGGTCGCAAACGCCGCTGTGATGATTAATGAAAAGAGCAGCATGAGGAAAGTAAAACCGCCTGCTTTGTACGCCAAAAAAATCAGGATCTCCGAAAGCCATTCATGGGTAATCCAGGGGCTGCCGTACCTGGTGTACGAGAAAGGGTCCGTGAAGGGAATTTGACGCGATTCCACAATCCATTGACCTGTGCGCAGATGCCACCAAAAATCCGGGTCTGTGACGGGTCGAAAGGTCAAGAGAAAAATCCCCAGGAACAAGACGATGGTGAAAACCTGCCGTGTGGTCAATTTCATGATTCCCTCCAGAAAACCAGTATAGTATATCTTCAGAATCGCAAGAGTATTTGGAACCTTTCGGGTTTGAAATCGTATACAAAATAAAATAATTCACTAAAATTGGTGTTTGAAATGGAAGTTCGCTATAATGGAAGCGTGTCTTTCAGATGAAGGAGAGGGAGATGAGCGATCTTTATGAACGTGTTACTGCACAGCAAGACGTCTTCAAGAAACTGGTGAGCAAAATACCAGGATTCGACGGTTATGTTGAGCGGGAAAACCGCCGCTCTGCTGACAAACTGCTTCGCGAATCCGTTGCTGCCAAATTTCAGTCCGTCTGGCAACGAATTTCTGGCATTGAAAGAGATCTCGTCAATGCCGGACAGATCAATCTTCTGGACGACATTGAGGCTGCAGAAGTCAAAATCCGCCAATTCATTGACCGGGTCAATACTGCTACCTACGGGTACGCCGGCTTTTTCGACGCAATTAAGATTCGTGAAGATACCCTTGCGCAAGTGTATCAGTATGACCTGACCCTGATGGACCTGGCAGACCAGCTTTCATCTGCAGTGGATAACCTTGAGGCATCCCTGGATAGCGATGGCTTGCCTGCGGCGATTCGCAACCTGGTGCAAAAAGCCCAGGACTGCCTGGATGCATTCAACAAGCGCTCTGAAATCATGAAAATGGGACAGTAATCTCATCCGTGTGAGACCGAAAGATCAGGAGAATACAAATGGCGAGAATATTTGATGTTGTTGAATATCCNNAGCGAGATGACCAATGAGTTGGTGCACCGTTTCCCGGAAGTGGGTGTTGCCGACCTGCGCGTTGGCTCGCAGGTGATCGTGCGAGAATCTCAAAAAGCAGTGTTCATGCGCGACGGTCATGCGCTGGACGTGTTCGGTCCGGGGCGGCATACCATCCTCACAGCCAACATTCCATATCTGATCGATTTTCTCGGCAAGGCGTTCAACGAGCGCACTCCTTTCACTGCGGAGATTTATTATGTTTCGATGAAAGAATTCCCCGATATGAAGTGGGGAACTCCGCAGCCGATCATTGTCAAGAACGCGGGAGTGGGTTTGGGAATTGCACTGCTGCAGGGCTTTGGCACCTATGGCGTGCAGATTGCCGATCCGCAGCAATTCCTGACCCAAATTGTGGGTGCAACCGGTTCCTACAGGATGACGGATATTGAGAACCGCCTGCGCACCATGCTGCTTTCGAAGCTGCAGGATGTCCTCGGTGAAACAGGCGCCAGGCAGAACGTCCTGGAAATGATCGGTTTGACTGAGGAATTAGGTGCGGCAGTCCGCGCTAAAGCTCAAGACGATTTTGCCGCCATAGGCATGATACTGAAAAGTTTCTATATTGGAAACCTCAAGCCGTCCGATAAATCCGCTGAAGAACTCCGCGCCATGGGTATGCTGGATATGGTCACCTACACTCAACTGCAGGCCGCCGATGCCATGCGCGAAGCGGCACAGAACCCCAGCGGCGGAGCGGGGCTGACCGCTGGCATTGGAGCAGGTGTGGGTATCGGGAACGCGCTGAGCCAATCGCTGGCGGGGATGAACGCCGTTCAGCAATCCAGCAATGCGGCGGCTGCAGGCGCCGGAGCGGCGGCTACTGTACCGCCAATCATGACCCCTGCGGAAGCAGCCACTGTGCTACGGGTAACCGAGGCAGACGTGCTGGCAGCCATTTCAGCTGGTGAGCTTAAAGCCAAAAAAATTGGTGAATCCTACCGCATCAGCAAGGAATCCCTGGACGCATACCTCAAAGGGTAGGTAACCCGCTGCAACCAGGAGGCTGTATGGGATTTCCATGCAGCCTCTTTTCTTGAATGTGATTCATTCATTCTTTATAAATCCATCAAACTGTGTTGATGATATAATTTTCTGGGTATGACCGAAAAATCAAATACCGGGGTGGCGGATGAGACTTCACGAGTACCAGGCGAAGCAGCTCTTTGCGAAATACGGAATTCCGGTTCCAAAGGGTAGAATTGCAGGAACTTCAAGTGAAGTAAGACAGGTTAGTGAAGAGTTGGGGGGAAGTGTAGTCGTAAAATCGCAGGTGTTGGTGGGGGGACGAGGTAAAGCAGGCGGTATCCGTCTTGCCAAATCTTCTGAAGAGGCAGAGGATCTGGCCACCCAAATTCTGGGCATGGAGATCAAGGGAATTCCGGTTCGCCGCGTGTTGGTGGAGGAAGCAGTTTCGATCTCTCAGGAAATCTACCTGGGGATCACAAATGATCGTGTCAGTCAAATGCCAGTGTTGATCGCATCACCTGAAGGGGGAATGAATATTGAAGAGATTGCCCGAAGGACTCCCGAGAAAATTGCCAGATGCCAGATTGATCCTCTTTTGGGGCTGAAGGATTATCAACTACGTGACATCGCTTTGAGTATCGACCTTAAGCGTCAGCATATGAAAACCTTTATGGAAATTGCGCGGTCCCTCTGGAAAGTGTATGTTGATTGCGATGCCACTCTGACGGAGGTCAACCCCATGGTGATCACAGCTGAAGGCCGGCTCTATTGCCTGGATGCCAAGATTGTCCTGGATGACAATGCCCTGTTCCGACATCCTGATCTCGCTGATTTACGCGATACAGATGGTGAGGATTTTGCCGAGGTTACAGCCCGCAAGTATGGTGTAACCTATATCAAGATGGACGGCGACATTGGCTGCCTGGTCAATGGGGCCGGGTTGGCAATGGCGACCATGGATATTCTCAAGCTGCAGGGAGGTGAAGCAGCCAATTTCCTGGATATTGGTGGTGGAGCTTCCGCGGAAAAAGTCAGCGCTGCCACACGTCTGATCCTTTCAGATCCAAAAGTCAAAGCCATTCTTGTCAATGTGTTTGGTGGTATTACCCGCTGTGATGAGGTAGCCAGGGGGGTTTTGGAAGCAATTTCGGGAAAGGAAACGACGCCGCCACTGGTCGTGAGGTTCCTGGGCACCAATGAAGTCCAGGGGTATAAGATTCTCTCAGGCACTCAGATTCGTCCTGCCAGGACTTTGCTCGAAGCAGCAGAACTTGCAGTGAGCCTGGCAAAAGGAGGGGTGCAATGAGCATTTTGATCAACAAGCAAACGCGGGTTCTGGTGCAGGGAATTACAGGAAATGAAGGTCTCTTTCATGCTCAGCAGATGATGAATTACAACACACAGGTGGTTGCGGGGGTCACTCCCGGCAAGGGTGGTGAATGGGTGATGGACGGTAAGGTTCCCATTTTTGAATCGGTCCGGACCGCCATCGAAGCAACCGGTGCGAATGCCACGGCAATATTCGTTCCCGCAAAGTACGCAGCTGATGCCATGTTCGAGGCCGTGGATGCCGACTTGCCCCTTATTGTATGTATTACGGAAGGCGTGCCCATCCAGGATATGATGCAGGTCAGACAATATATTCAAAAAACCAGGACACGAATCATCGGACCAAACTGCCCCGGAATTTTGACACCCGGGGAGGCAAAACTGGGAATCATCCCCGGCGGGATCACTTTTCCTGGAAATGTCGGGGTGATTTCACGCTCTGGAACACTCACTTACGAAGTGCTGGATGCGTTGAAGAAGGCGGGCAAGGGTGTTTCCACCTGCGTGGGGATTGGCGGCGATCCCATCAAAGGGACAAATTTCGTTGATCTGCTCGAAATGTTCGAGGCTGACGCCAAAACGGATGAAATTGTGATGATCGGCGAAATCGGCGGGAACGATGAGGAAGTAGCCGCTGATTACATAGCGCGTTACATGACCAAACCTGTGTTTGCTTATGTTGCGGGTATTTCAGCGCCATCCGGGAAGCGGATGGGACACGCGGGAGCGATCATCGAGGGAGATGTAGGCACAGCGGCAAGCAAAAATTCCGCGCTCGAGATGGCCGGTGTAAAAGTAGCGCGGCATCCGGAAGAAATCCCGGAATTGATGCAATAAAAGGGAATGATACAGGGGAATTAAAGAAAAAAGAGGTGTTTTGCACCTCTTTTGGTTTATTTCTTGTGGCTGTCAATGTAAGTGATCGCGTCAGAAACGGTCTTGATCGTGCGAGCGTCCTCGTCATTGATGTTGATGTCGAATTTTTCGCAAAAACCGTCAATAAGGAAAAACTGGTCCATGGAGTCTGCTTTGAGATCTTCAACGAAGCGGGTATCTTCTTTGATCTCGCCATCGTCCACTTTCAAAACATCCACGATCACTTCCTTTACCTTGTCAAACGTTTCGTTCATTAATAAACCTCCTGGCTGGGGCATCTGGACTGGGATTTACACTGTATTGTAGCTTTACTGTCGTTTCTGTCAAGATTGTATTGCTTGACAAATGAATCTATCTTGTTTTTGTGTTTCATTTGGTATACTCATTTTATCGTAGATTGGCTGCCCATGGACAATACATATAACACCCAAAATCGCAAATCGGATCATATTCGCATCAATTTGGATGAAAATGTACGCTCAGGCGTGACAAATGGTTTCGAGAAGTATTTCTTTGTGCACAATGCTCTTCCAGAGCTAGACCTCGAGAAGATTGATACGACCCTGGTGTTCCTGGGCAAACCTTTACGGGTGCCTTTGTTGATCTCCTCCATGACCGGAGGGGCAGTGGAAAGCGGGAGGATCAACCGCAACCTGGCGGCTGCAGCACAGCAGACGGGTATCGCCATGGGCCTGGGCTCCATGCGGGCTGCCCTGGAGGACCAGGAGTTGGGGCAAAGCTTCAAAGTGCGTCAATATGCGCCAGATATTCTCCTTTTCGCAAACCTGGGAGCCATTCAGCTGAATTACGGCTATGGGGTCAAAGAATGCAGGATGGCAGTGGAACAAGTCAATGCTGATGCTTTGATACTGCATCTCAATCCTCTGCAGGAAGCGCTTCAACCGGAAGGTCAGACTCATTTTGCAGGAATCCTGGAAAAAATTGAAAAGGTATGCCGCGAACTTGAGGTTCCAGTGGTGGTCAAGGAAGTGGGTTGGGGAATCTCGGAAGCGGTGGCGCGCAAGCTGAAGAACGCTGGAGTGGCAGCTGTGGATGTCGCCGGAGCAGGAGGGACTTCCTGGTCACAGGTGGAAATGTACCGCAGCCGCAACGAGGCAGATGCACGCATTAGCAATCACTTCATCAATTGGGGTATTCCCACCGCTGAATCGATCCAAATGGTGCGGCGGAGTGTGGAGGGCTTACCCATTATTGCTTCAGGCGGTTTGACAAATGGCATTGATCTGGCAAAGAGCATTGCCCTCGGTGCAAAATTAGGTGGAATTGCCGGTAGATTCCTGAAGGCAGCGGTAATTTCAGAGGAAGCTGTGGTTAATTTGGTTCAGGAGATTTCCAGAGAATTACAGATCGCTATGTTTGCAGCAGGTGCTGGTGACCTTGAAGCACTGAGGAATACTCCATTGAGCCGGGATGTTCGGATCCATGATTGATCAATCAACGCTGAAAAATGCATTAGACCAGCAGATCAGGCTGATACTGGAGAATTCCCTCCTGGATCGTGCGGGCGAATTGAATTCATTGCTTGCCTACCAGATGGGTATGGATGGTGAATCAGGAAGCGAATCTGCCCGGGGAAAGAGGTTGCGGCCTTTACTTCTCTTATATTGCACCCACGCAGTTGGCGGTAGATGGGAAGAAGCAATCTCCTCTGCTGCTGCTGTGGAGATGCTGCACAATTTTTCATTGATTCATGACGACATCCAGGATAAAAGCGAATTACGCAGGGGTCGACCAACGGTATGGGTTAAATGGGGCATGGCGCAGGCAATCAATGCGGGTGATGCCTTGCTCGGAATGTCACAGCTGGCTTTGCTGCAGGATGCCGAAAAAAGACCCCAGGAGATTGCCTTCCGTCTTTTTGATTTGTTCAACCGCACGTTGGTGAAGTTGACAATCGGGCAGTATTTTGACCTTGCTTTTGAAAAATCTGAAGCCTTCTCAGTTGACGCATATGATGACATGGTTGCCGGGAAGACAGGAGCACTTTTGGCAGCCTGCTTTGAAATGGGATCCATCCTTGGTGGGGCAGGTTCCGATCAGATCTCGAGCATGGCTGAGGCAGGCAGGGCGGTGGGAAGAGCCTTTCAAATCCAGGATGATTGGCTGGGAATTTGGGGTATTGAATCGCAAACGGGAAAATCAGCCCTTTCCGATCTGCTCGAAAGAAAGAAGACATACCCGGTGATCAGGGGAATTGCAGCCGGGGGCGAATTTGCCGGACTCTGGAGAAAGCCTGGAAAGATCGATTATGCTTATGCGATCCAGCTTTCGGAGTCACTGATCAGGGATGGGATCAAGGACGAGACTGAGTACGCATACCAAAAGGAATTTGAGCGTGTTCTCAGGTTACTGCAAGAACCTGGGATTCCAAAAGAGAGAATTCAGCCTTTGGTAGATTTGATCCAATCCATTCTTCACAGAATGAAGTAAAAAGATCAACAAAGGCTCCTGGGAAAATGATCCAGCCTGACTGCCTGACAGCGGATGGTATCCAGGGCTGCCATTTGAATTAATGACCGGTTTGTACCCGGTGGAACATAATCGGGCAATAATTCAGACAAGGGAAGAATGAGATAGGCCGTGCTGGCGAGCTCTTTTTCGATCAACTCGCCGTCAAAAAGGATGATGTCGATATCGACTGTTCGAGGAGCGAATTTATCTGAAGTGCGGATTCTGCCAAGTCTATTCTCGATCTTTTGCAGGATCCGGGTTTTGAGGTCCGTTCTTCCCAGATCTGAAGCCACATGCGCCGCCAGATTGACAAAATGCGGACCTTCNNTTCCCATCAGGGTCAATGTTTGACCCGAGAACGAGGTATACCGAATGCATGCATCACACTTTCATTCGCGTGATCTCGATTCCCACGGATCGGGAAAAGCGTACTGCTCCGGGTTTTTCAACCTTCACTTTTGCACCCAGGACATTCTCTTCTTCCAGCACCAGTTTCATAATATCTGCAGCAAATGCTTCCACAGTAAAGCGCTTCGCCTGTTCCACGTACGCCAGGATCTTTTTGGCGATTGTGCGGTAATTCACGCTCTCGTTCAGATCATCGGTCAGGCCAGCCTTCGTGCTATCGGCAAAAACTGTGATATTGACCAGTATGTCCTGAGGTTGTTCACGCTCCCGTTCTGTGATGCCGATCACACCACGGATGAGAAGGTCTTTAATAAAGATTTCGTCCATGAAGGCTCCTTGAATTGTTAGTTAAGATGCCTGCCGCCATCCAGGTGAATAATGCTGCCGGTAATGTCGGGGGTGGTTGAGAGGAGAAATCTCACCGCCGCCCCCAGTTCTTCCATGGATGCCCATCGCTTAAGCGGGATCTTCGGTATTATATCCTCTGCCGTTGGGATGTTACCGATTGGAGGAAGTATGGCGCCCAGTGCCAGGGCATTGACTGCAATACGCGGGGCAAAAGACTGCGCCAGTGAAAGTGTCAGTGCCGCCAGGGCTGATTTACTGACGGTATACGCCAGGTGATCTTTACCTGGACGCAATGCCCGCCAGTCCAGAATATTTAGAATATGCCCGGTTTCAGTCCCCGTGAGCTTTTCGGCAAAGGATTTGCTGAGCAGGAAAGGTGCTGTAAGATTCAGCGCCAGCGTGCGCTGCCAAATCTCCAGCGTGGTGTCGTGCCACTCTTCAAAGGGAAAGATGGCGGCATTGTTGATGATCCCATCCAGCGGGGCAAATTCCCATGACTGCGGCACCAACTGTTCAGCTTCCAAAGGATCAGTGAGGTCGGATTGAATGATCCAGGCTTTATTGCCATTGGAGCGGATTAAATCGGCGACCTCCCTGGCTTCAACCTGTGATTTTGAATAATGTATCACGATATTGGCACCGTGATTTGCCAGATCCAGTGCCATTTCACGGCCCAACCGCTTCGCTGAACCTGTGATGAGTATTGTCTTCCCCGAAAAATCCATAAACTACCTCACCCTTATGTTAGAGGTGATGACTGCACCTGTCAAGGAAA
>DNOU01000026.1:0-1364 GCA_003501835.1 Anaerolineaceae bacterium
CGCATGCTGGTGCTCAATTCAGGTTACCGCAATCCCCTGTCCTATTCAGAGGAGATCCTTTCGCAGGTGGAAAAAGGGATTGAACGCTTGCGGGGAGGTCTGAAAGAACAGCTGCCAGGCGCTGGCGGTGCTTCAGTTGAGTGCCTGAACAACCTGGCGGAGAAAACGGCTGCGGTGAAAGCCGCCTTCATCGAAGCCATGGATGATGATTTCAACACTGCCGGTGCGCTGGGTCAATTGTTTGATTTTGTGAAGGTGATCAACCAGGCACGCGCCGAAGGCGCCACCGATGAGCAACTCAGACCTGCCCAAAACATGCTTCTGGAGTTGACTTCCGTTCTGGGTTTGACCCTGGAAACCGAAAAAGCAGGCTCCACCGAGGTGGACGGACTGGTCAACCTTTTGATCGAAGTACGCAAAGATCTTCGAGCCAACAAGATGTGGGCCATTTCCGACAAGATCCGCGACCGCCTGGAAGAACTGGGCATTGTCCTGGAGGATGGCAAGGAAGGCACGAGCTGGCACTGGCGGTGAGGTCAATTTGAAAGAATGGATCGTAGGACGAAATCCTGTTTATGAAGTAATGCAGGCGAGACGGAGAAACATGTTTCGCCTGATTGTTGCCAGCGGCGTTGAGGAGAAGGGGCGCATCCGCGAAATTCTCACCCTGGCTGCAGCTCACAAGGTGCCAACAGAGAAGGTGCCGCGTGAAAAGGTGAATGCCCTGGGAGAGAATCCGCAGGGTGTAGCGCTGGAGGTGAGCGCCTATCCATATGCTGATCTGGGAGCCATTTTCGAACGCGCATCTGAACGTCATGAAGCACCCTTTATCCTTATCCTGGATATTATTCAGAACCCGCAGAACCTGGGAACCTTGCTGCGCAGTGCAGAGGCAGCCGGCATGCACGGGGTGATTATTCCCCTGCGGCGCGCGGCAGAGGTGACTCCTGCGGTGGTATCCGCTTCTGCTGGAGCGAGCGAGCACATGCTCATTGTCCAGGAGAACCTTGCCCGTGCTATTGAGACGTTGAAGAAGCAGGACGTGTGGGTGATTGGACTGGAGGGCAGCGAGGAAGCCAGGAAAATTGAACAGGTGCCGCTGACTGGCCCGCTTGCCCTGGTGGTGGGCAATGAAGGCGAAGGGATGCGGCTGTTGGTGAGGGAATCCTGCGATTATTTGCTGAAGCTTCCCATGCGGGGGAAAATCGAATCGCTGAATGCTGCAGTCGCAGGATCCATTGTCATCTACCAGGCACTCATTGCACGAATGAAGCAGGTTGGGAAGCCGCAATGAACCTGCCAGTTCTCCAGACTGCAAGGCAATGACTTGCAGATATGTTAACTTGATTGACATTACAATAATC
>DNOU01000026.1:1385-5148 GCA_003501835.1 Anaerolineaceae bacterium
CTGGCAGATCCGAACCGAATCTTGATCATTTATAGCCTGGCGGACGGACCTCACAATGTGACGGATATTGCGAAGCTCCTGGAACTTCCCCAAACCACGGTTTCACGCCATCTGAAAATTCTCCGCGATCGCGGAATTGTCCGCTTTGAACGGATAGGGAAGACCATTAACTACCAGCTGACGGATATGCGTTATGTCCAGGCTCTGGATCTGCTGCGAGGCGCTTTGGCTGAGCAGCTGGTGGACCAGGCAGCCCTGGCAAAGGAAGTAACCAATCATTTACATCCAAATACGGAGAGGGAACCATGAAGACATTTTTAATCCTGGGCGGCGGTACCGGCGGCACGATCATGGCCAACAAACTGGTCAAAAGGCTGGATCCACAGGAGTGGAAGATCGTAATTGTGGATAAGAGTGAAATCCATTATTACCAACCTGGGTTTCTGTTCATCCCGTTTGGCATGTATAAACCTGAAGATGTGGTGGAGAGGAAGAAATCGTATCTTCCTTCAAGCGTGCAATTTATTCAATCCGAAATCGAAAAGATCACGCCCGAGGAAAATGAGGTGACACTCAAGGGCGGTCAGGTGTTGCACTACGATACGCTTCTCATTGCCTCAGGTACCGACATTCACCCTGAAGAAATAGAAGGCATGCTTGACGGTGGCTGGTATCAAAATATCTTTGACTTCTACACCTTCGAAGGAACCACAAAGCTGGCGAAATTCCTTGAAAAGTTCAATGGCGGACGTGTGGTCATCAACGTCGCTGAAATGCCGATCAAATGCCCGGTGGCGCCCCTGGAATTTGCGTTCCTGGCAGACGATTACTTTGTCCGTCGGGGCATCCGCAGCAAGGTGGAACTCGTCTATGCCACACCGCTCCCCGGCGCCTTCACCAAACCCCGCTCATCCGCAGCGCTTGGCAGCATGCTTGATCAGAAAGGCATTCATCTGGAACCCGATTTCGCCATCAGCGGCGTGGATTCATCACGGAATGTGCTCAGCTCGTTCGACGGTCGTGAATTGAATTACGACCTGTTGGTGACCATTCCCACGAACATGGGTGCCGATTTCATCGGAAAGTCTGGTCTGGGAGATGATCTCAATTTCGTTCCCACGAACAAAGCCACCCTGCAATCCAGTAAATGGGAAAACATCTGGGTGATCGGCGATGCCGCCAATGTACCGGCATCCAAGGCAGGCGCGGTGACCCACTTCGAGTCTGATACGTTGATTGAAAACATCGTGCATCAGCTCAAGGGTGAGCCCCTGGAGGAAACGTTCGACGGACATGCAAACTGCTACATCGAAAGTGGACATGGAAAAGCCCTGTTGATCGACTTTAATTACAACACCGAGCCGTTGCCTGGTACTTACCCGCTTCCGGTGGTGGGTCCGTTCTCATTGCTCAAGGAAAGCACCATCAACCACTGGGGAAAATTAGCGTTCAAGTGGATGTACTGGAACCTGATCGTCAAAGGCAGGCCAATGCCTGTATCGACTCAAATGTCCATGGTTGGAAAGAAACCGTAATCAAAATACAGATTAAGGAGAGGAAAATGGTTGCAATAAATGATTTCAAGTTCGATGCAGATGGATACCTCGTGGATCCCAACACCTGGACCCCTGAGCTTGCCCAGGCGATTGCGGAGCGTGAAGGTGTCACCCTTACTGACCGCCACTGGGTGGTCATTAATTACGCCCGCGCAGAGTACAAAGCCAAGGGCGAAGCACCCACGCTGCGCAACATCACCAAGAACACAGATGTGGACACCAAGGAACTGTACAGCCTGTTCCCCGGCGGACCCGGGAAGAAGGCTGCCATGGTCGCTGGTTTGCACAAACCCACCGGTTGCATCTAATTCNNGTCAACATTTTCTTCACATTCTGGGGTTTGGATATTGTCACCAAGAAGAAGATGAATCGTCTTCACGTTGCCACGGTTGGCAATCCCGCCATGCACCCCGCGTTCCACATCCCCACCCTGGTGGGCTTGATCCCGGGTATGTCGCACATGGCAAGCTGGATGATGCGCAGAGAGATCGCCAAGTTGGACTTCCCCCCTATCGGTGAATTCGTCCAACTGCTGCAGGACTCTGGAGCCAAACTCTACGGCTGCAAAATGACCATGGATATGTTCGGTTTGACCAAGGAAGACCTGGTCGACGGCGCTGAGGTGGTCGGCGCCATGGAATTCATCGATATGTCCGAAGGNNGGCTTGTTTTTTTAATGCTGAATTAATGTTTTGGGTGACAGGTCTGCCAGCCTGGGTTAGAATGGGTGCCATGAATTTTAATCGCGACCCAAAATCAAAGCACGATAGCGCCCGCTCCAGCATGCCGGGAAATTACCCGGCATCCCAACCCCGGGCAGGGCAACAAAAGTACATTCCCCAGTCCAATCCCGGTCTGCATCAAGATATGGGCATGGTTGTTGAAAAAGGAAGCAGGCGCAAACCCTCGCGGGCAAGACGATGGCTCCTGCTACTCTTCATCATTTTCTTTGTGTTCTTTACCCCCTTCAGAACGACGATCCTGGTCCTCGGTATTGACAGCCGGCCTGGTGAGGAATGGACGGGGCGCAGTGATACCATGATCATCACCACCATCCCGCCGGTGCTGCCCCAGGTGAGCATGCTATCCATTCCCCGCGATTTATGGGTGGGCATTCCAGGTTATGGCGAAAACCGCATCAATACCGCCCACTTTTTTGCCGAAGCCGCGGTCAAGGGCAGCGGACCGCAAGCTGCAGCCAAGACCGTGGAAGCGAATTTCGGGATCAAAGTACCTTATACGGTCCGCATTCGCTTTGATGGATTCAAAGAGATCGTGGATGCCATGGGCGGGGTGAACATCACCCTGACCGAAGCGATGTCCGGGTTGGATGCGGGTACGCATCACCTGGACGGCACCCAGGCACTGGCATTCGTCCGTGACCGGGAGACCAGCGACGACTTCTGGCGTCAGAAACGAGGTCAGATGTTCATCGCCGCCGCAGTCCAAAAGATGATCAATCCGTTGAATTGGTTCAGGGTGCCGGCGGTGACGGCAGCTTTAAGCAATGCCATCCAGACCGATATCCCCGCCTGGTTGTATCCCCGTGTGCTTTATAGCATGGCGTTTTCGGCTATCAAAGGTTTTGATTCCCAGACGCTGCCCAGAGAACTGGTGACACCCTACCTGACCGACCAAGGCGCCCAGGTGTTGCTGCCCAACTGGGATCTGATCAATCCACTGGTAAAATCAATTTTCAATTGATTCGGAAATAGTACCGGCGGGAGAATTGATTAAACGCTGACTCCCCGGCAAATGGGAAATATCCCCGGCAGATCACTCCTGTCCGGGGATTCTCTTTCGCAGAATTCCCCACGCTGCCACCAGCAGCAGCACCCCGATGCTATCAAACAGGATGAAACGGGTCACAGTGGAGCGGATGGCGAGATGATCACCTTGCAAGCTGGAAAGAAGCAGCGTTTCACCTGCTGCGCCGATGATCTGCATGATGACTGCTTCGGTCAATGAAAGCCGGTTGCGCACCGGGTTTAGCAGAGCGATCAGGTAGGGGATGTTCCACATCATGAACAGCAGCCCCATTCCCTGGATCATGGCTGATCCAGCGGCGCCTTCCAGCTCAAAACCGGGAGCATATACTGCAGGCCTGGTCAGGAACTGGATTGCTGCCAGCAGATTCCAAAAGGTGACCACTCCGATGAGCAATCTGGCCACCCAAATACGCCAGGAACGATCATTCATGAATTAAT
>DNOU01000039.1:0-1924 GCA_003501835.1 Anaerolineaceae bacterium
TCAGTTACAGCCTTTTTTAATGAAGTGCCTTTCTTTTTTACGTTTGATCTTGTGGGCAGAACTGCTTTTTCAACCACTGCAGTGTCTGTTTTTTTCGCAGCAGCCTTCGGCGTTGATAGCCCTTTCTGCCGTGCAGTTTCGTTGGAAGCCGTGGGGCTTTCAGTTTCTGTTTCACGTACAGGCTTTTTCCGTGGTGCTGCTTTGACGGGCGAATGTTCAAGATGGTCTTTCTCCTGACCGCTTGAAGTACCAGATGTTGATTTTCGTTCGCTTACTCTGGATTTCGCTCTGGTTTTCCTGGCATTATTGCCTGAGTCCGATTCACCGCTGGGGGCAGCTTCAGCCGCCATGACTATACGAAGGATTTCATCCCCTGCCTTTAATTCTACGGCAGTTTTCCCGGCTGCGCCTCGTTTGGTTTCAGGAATCACATCCAGGCGAATACTCCTGGGGGCGGCTTTCTTCATAAAGACCATCCCGGTTTGACCCTTCTTTCCGTAGAGAAGCCCGCTGAGTGAAGTGGCGGCTTTCAAGCGGCAGGCGATCACACCCTGGCCATACCTGCCCTGCACCGGAAAGGCATCCTCAGCCATTCTCCACCCCGTCCCATCACTCGCCACCAGGAGAATCTCCTGGTGACTTCCCATTTCGATCATTTCAAGAGCCTCATCTCCGGGAGCCAGTTTAATTGCATTGACGCCCGCTGCCGCCAGGTTCATTGCACGTACTTCTTCTCCCCTGAATCGAATTCCCATTCCCTTTCGGGTAACAATGAGTATCTCAGAACCCTCCTGACTGATCATGGCGCTGATCAAGGCATCCCCCGGATTCACCTTGGCGAGGGTGAAAATCTGCGCTGAGACCCCTGGCAATTCGCTTGCCAGCGATTTTTTGATCAAACCCTCACGGCTTAATGTCAGTACCACCCGCGTGGAATCACTCCTGGCTTCCGGAGACATGGAAAACAGGCGGATGGGGATATTCTCTTCAGGCAGGGCGCATAATTTATGAAAGCTCATCCCTTCCGCGAATTTTTCAACCTCGGGGATGCCGTTCACTGCAATGGATGCTGCTTTTCCTTCGCTGTTCACCAGGTAGAGCGTTTGATGAGAATCCGTCTTGAGCAAGATCACCGGGGCATCGCTGCCACTGGTGCGCGGAGCAGATTCTCCACGCATGTGCCCCATTTTACCGTCCTGCGACATACCCACCCAAACAGTTTCCACTGGCATCACATCATTCACCGTCAAAAGCTCGGTGGTACTTTTTCCGGATTTCAAGGATACGATCTGTGTTCGACGCCTGTCGGAGTACTTCTGTTTCATCGCCTGCAATTCAACAATCACTTCCTGCTGCAGGCGTTTTTTGGACTTCAAGAGATCTTGAAGCTCCCTGATCGTCGCGCTGATCTCTTTGTATTCGTCCTCGATCTTCTTTCTCTCGAGTGCTGCCAGCCTCTTTAATGGCAAATCCAGGATGGCTTGAGCCTGGAGTTCGGAGAGTTTGAACTTCTTAATCAGTTTAAGGCGGGCGTCATCTGTATCTTTTGCCGAGCGGATTGTGGCGATGACTTCATCCAGATACTTTAGTGCGATCCTCAGCCCTTCCAGTATGTGCTGCCGTTCCTGGGCTTTTTTCAAGTCAAACTGGCTGCGGCGGGTGATCACTTCCAGCCGATGTTCCACAAAAACCCTCAACGCTTGCTTGAGGGTCATCAGGCGTGGCTCGTTGTTGACGAGTGCCAGCAGGTTGATGGTAAAAGTCACCTGCATGGGAGTTTTTTTGTACAGTGCCAGCAAGGTTTTTTCGGGTTCAGCCCCCTGTTTTAATTCGATGACGATGCGCATACCGTGACGGTCTGACTCGTCGCGCAGATCGGTCACCGCATCCAACTGACCATCGCGGGAAAGTTCAGCGATCCGCT
>DNOU01000039.1:1952-2750 GCA_003501835.1 Anaerolineaceae bacterium
CCGCGAAGCATGATCTTGCCGCGCCCGGTGGCGTAAGCCTGTTGTATCTCGTTCTGGTCGTGCTCCTGAAGGATGATCCCGCCGGTAGGAAAATCCGGACCATGGATGTACTGCATCAGGTCAGCCACCGTGACATCGTCGGATTTCTCCCACCGTTCCACCAGGTATGTCAGCGCATCGATCACTTCTCCCAGATTGTGCGGAGGGATACTGGTTGCCATACCCACCGCAATGCCTGAAGCCCCGTTGATCAGCAAATTGGGCAGGGCTGCCGGTAAAACCGATGGTTCATCCAGGGTGTCATCAAAATTGCGGTCAAAATCAATCGTATTGCGGTCAATCTGGGTGAGCATATCCAATGCAAAGGGGGTAATGCGCGCCTCGGTATAGCGCATTGCAGCGGGTGGATCGCCATCCACGCTGCCAAAATTTCCCTGGCCATCCACCAGTACATTGCGCATCGAGAAATCCTGTGCCATGCGTGCCATCGATTCATACACTGCCTGGTCACCGTGAGGGTGATATTTACCCAGCACTTCACCCACGATCCTGGCAGATTTCTTGTACTGACTGTCAGGCCGGATACCCATATCAAACATGGCATAGAGCAAACGCCGTTGCACAGGCTTCAAACCATCCCTGGCATCTGGCAAAGCGCGCGAGACAATTACACTCATGGCGTAATCCAGGTAGGATTGCTGCATTTCATGGTCAATATCTACTTTACGAACCAGTCCGATTTCCATATGGGCTCCTGCGGGATTGAACTCTGCCTCTATCTTAAGGATAAATGACAGA
>DNOU01000039.1:2828-4850 GCA_003501835.1 Anaerolineaceae bacterium
GGGATGAGCTTGCCGATGATCACGTTTTCCTTCAAGCCGTACAGCGGATCTTCGCTTGAGGCTATGGCTGCTCCGGCCAACACCTTGATGGTATGCTGGAAGGAGGAAGCCGAAAGGAACGAATCGGTGGTCAAGGAAGCCTTGGTCACTCCGAGCAGAATTTCAACATACTTGGCAGGCTGTTTGCCTTCCGCAACCAGATTCTCATTGATCTTCTTGATCTCGATTCGGTCGACCACGTCCATGGGCAGATAATTGGAATCACCCGGTCGAATGACCTGGACCTTTCCGATCATCTTGCGGATGATCACCTCAAAGTGCTTGTCATTGATGTTCTGACCCTGGGCACGGTACACCTTCTGCACCTCGGTGAGGAGATACATCATGGCACCTTCGCGGCCTTTGATCTTGAGCACCGTGTGCGGGTTCAGAGAACCTTCAGTCAGCGCCTGTCCGGCTTCCACTTTCTCATTGTCGTGGATCAGCAGACGGGATGTGGAGGGAATTTCATAGTCCTCGGATTCGCGTTGTTCATACGAAATAAAGACCTTTCTGCCTTCCACCCGTACCCGTCCATTGTGCTGGACAGAGATCTTTGCTTCACCCTGGCTGGCGATCACATCGCCCACCTGGGCAGTTCCTTCATCCACCACATCAATGGTCCAGCCTTCCGGGATTTCATATTCATCCGAGGCCATTTCTGAATGATCCACACGAACGATCCTTTGATCACCTGCCCGCTCTGCCATAATGATCTTGGCAGTGCCGGAAATGCGGGTGATCACTGCTTCGCCTTTGGGCATTCGCCGGGCTTCGAAGAGCTCTTCCACACGAGGGAGACCGGTGGTGATGTCGCCGCCAGCAGCCACACCGCCGCTATGGAAGGTACGAAGAGTCAATTGCGTGCCAGGCTCGCCAATGGACTGCGCAGCGACAATACCCACTGCGGCGCCCATGCGTACCAGCCGTCCGCGTCCCAGATCCATGCCGTAGCACTTGGCGCAAATTCCGTGCACCAATTCACAGGTTAGGGGCGACCGAACGAACACATCTTCGATCCCCGCATTGACCACCTTGCGGATCATATCGTGATCCAGCATATCGTCCCGTTCTGCGATAATCTCACCAGTGTTGGGATCGATCAGACGCCTGGCCAGCACACGCCCATAGAGTCGTGTCGAAAGTGACTGACCAGCAACATCATCCGATTTACGAATCCAGATACCATCTTCAGTACCGCAATCTTCTTCGTTGATGATGATTTCCTGCGCGATATCCACCAGGCGGCGGGTCAGATAACCGGCATCTGCNNAAGTACTCCAGTGCGGTCAGACCTTCGCGGAAGTTCGATTGGATGGGAAGGCGAATGATACGGCCAGAGGGGTCTGCCATCAACCCGCGCATACCTGCAAGCTGGGCGATAGGTCCAAAACCACCTTTGGTGGCACCAGAGTTCGCCATGATCGCCAGAGTTCCATTAGGATCCATCGCTTTTCGCACAGATTTGCCGACTTCATCAGTCGTTTGTTGCCAGATTTCAATGGTGCGTTCGGCGCGTTCCTGATCTGTTAGCAAACCACGCCTGAAGTCACGATTTACGTGCTCGACCTCACCCTGGGCTTTTTCCAGGATGACAGGCTTATCCTCTGGAACAGTGATATCAGCCACAGCAATGGTGGTGCCAGATTTCATGGCATATTCAAAGCCGATGTCCTTGATGCGATCCGCCACCTCGGTGGTGGTTTCTTCCCCGCACAGGTCATAGACCTCAGCGATCAGATCCTTGATACCGCCCTTATCCAGTTCCTGATTCATAAACTGGACTGGTTCGGGGAGGATGCGGTTGAAAAGCATACGCCCCACCGTGGTCTGGATTTTTCGCACTTCCTGCTGCGGCAACCGGTCACTGTGATCATCGTACCAGGACTTCATGTAGACCGTGATCTTGGCATGGATATCCACCTGTCCAAGCTGGTATGCCAGTTCGACTTCATCGATATCCGCAAAGACGCGGCCATCACC
>DNOU01000039.1:4857-7628 GCA_003501835.1 Anaerolineaceae bacterium
GTGCGGGCTTCATTTACAGCCTTTTCAGAAAGGGGTACATGCACAGCCATCTGGTCGCCGTCAAAGTCCGCGTTGAAAGCGGTGGTCACCAGTGGATGCAGCTGAATAGCGCTTCCTTCAATCAAAATCGGCTCAAATGCCTGGATACCCAGGCGGTGCAGGGTTGGGGCACGGTTGAGCAGAACCGGGCGTTCCTTGATGACCTCTTCCAGCACTTCGTAAACTTCCGGGCGGTTGCGTTCAATAAATCGTCGTGCGCCCTTGACGTTGGCAGCATAGCTGTGAGATACCAGCCGTGAAATGACGAACGGGCGGTAGAGCTCCAACGCCATGGATTTCGGAAGACCGCACTGGTAAAGCTTTAGCTTGGGACCAACAACAATCACTGAACGTCCGGAGTAATCCACACGTTTGCCCAACAGGTTGCGGCGGAAACGACCCTTCTTGCCTTTGAGCATGTCGCTCAAGGATTTCAGTTCGCGGCGCCCGCGGCGGGAAAGAGCCTTACCTCGCTGCGAGTTGTCAATCAGCGAGTCCACGGCTTCCTGAAGCATACGTTTTTCATTGCGTACGATCACATCCGGTGCGCCCAGCTCCAACAGCCTTTTAAGACGGTTGTTGCGGTTGATCACGCGCCGGTAAAGGTCATTCATATCCGAGGTGGCAAACCGGCCGCCATCCAATTGCACCATCGGGCGCAAATCAGGCGGAATGACGGGAAGCACCGTGAGGATCATCCACTCAGGACGGTTTCCAGAACGGCGGAAGCTTTCCACCACTTTCAGACGGGTGGTTGCTTTCTTGCGTTTCTGCTTGCTCTTGGAGGTGCGAACCTCGGTCCACAAATCCTGGGCAAGGGTGTCGAGATCAAGCCGTCGCAGAATATCGTAAAAGGCTTCAGCGCCCATGTCTGCGCGGAAAACCTGCCCCCAGCGGGACTTCAATTCACGGTAGCGGCTTTCGGAAAGGAAAGTGAAGGGACGCAGTTCCTGCAGCTCGTCGCGGAGACGGGAATTCTGGTCTTTGCTTTCACTGGATTCATCTTCGAGTTGATTGCGAAGGGTTTCCATTGCTTCCTCAGCTTCAGCGCGCACCTGCTCGATGCTCATCGTGAGCTGTTCAAGATCACGCTGCTGTTCACTCTTCGCTTCGGTTTCAATCTCGTCCAACCGTTCTTTCGCGATCTTTTGAACGCTGGCGATATGCTGGGACGAGATCGTTTCATCAGCATCGGCAATAACCAGATTGGCTGCTTCGAACAAGATTGGTTTTCGGTTGACTTTGCCCAACAAATCGGTCAGCTTGCGTTCCAGGCTTTGACCTTCCTGGATCACCGGTTCCACCCGCGAGGCAATCAATTCATCCGATCGGGATTCGATATCCGCTTTGCGCTGTTGATATTCACGTATCTTGCCATCGCGTCCCGTTTTCACATCCAGGATCTTCGCATTGACCTGACCTGCCTGCTCGCGCTCTGAAAGGTTAATCTCATCTTCAAGACGTTTGAGCGCTTTCTGCCTTGCTTCATCATCTACAAAAGTAACGATATACTGGGCAAAATACAGCACACGGTCCAGGTTTCGGCGGGAGATATCCAGCAGCAAACCAAGGTAGGATGGAATGCGGCGGGTATACCAGATATGAGCAACGGGAGTGGCAAGATCAATATGTCCCATTCGTTCGCGGCGCACAGAAGAACGGGTGACCTCTACTCCGCATTTATCGCACACAATCCCCTTATAACGCGGGTTTTTGTATTTTCCACAATAACATTGGTAATCCCGGGTCGGTCCGAAAATCGCTTCGTCAAACAGACCGTCCTTTTCAGGACGAAGCCGGCGGTAGTTGATGGTCTCGGGTTTTAAGACTTCACCGTACGACCAGCTGCGAATTGTTTCTGGAGAAGCGAGGTTGATCCGGAGTGCTACAAGACTTTTTGTTTCCACTTACGCCTCCTTGGTGTGAACTGGAGCGGTTAAACGCATTACAGCGCAATACTCGATAGACTTGCGCTGATAAAGGGAGGAATTGCGCCCATAATAAACATGCAACCAAAAATTATACCACAATTTTTGGATTGTCAAGCAAATCTTTCTCTATTTTTTCTTTCTCTATTTTTTTCCCGGTTGATGCTTGGGAATTTCGATAAAGAACGTGCTTCCCTTACCCAAAACGCTCTCAACCCATGACCGGCCTTTATGTCGCTCTGCGATGGACTTCACGATCGTCAGACCCAGACCCACGCTTTTTTGATTATGCCCGTCCTTGCGCCCAGTCTTGTGGAAACGTTCGAAGACGTATGGCAAATCGAGGGGTGCGATTCCCACACCATGATCCTGTACTGCAAAGACGACCGAATCGCCTTTGTCCACCAACCGTAGATTCACCTGGCTGTTCAATGGGGAATATTTTACCGCATTATCGAGTAAATTGAAAAGAGCCTGTTGCAACAACGCCTGGTCCGCCTCGATCTCGATGTCCTGGGCGGTGGTCAATTCACGCATCAATTGGATTTTCTTTTGCGTGGCCTGGGGTTGCAGCATTGCCATCACCTGGTCAAGCAGATCATATGGCTTCACGGTCTCGATCTGTAATTCGATGCCGCCTTCGATCCTGCCCATATCCAGAAGGTTGTCCACCATCTGGTTCATGGTCTCAAGCCCTTTTTCGATCTTGTTGGTGTAGGCTTTTTGCTGGTCGTTCAATTCGCCCACCATTTGCAGCATGGTGGAATAACCCTTCACCTGGCTGAGCGGCGAACGCAGGTCATG
>DNOU01000039.1:7729-8035 GCA_003501835.1 Anaerolineaceae bacterium
GGCTGCCATCCCCGGAACTGGTCACCAACCCTGCCAACGTTTCAGCTGCCGGGTTTGAAAGAATGATCTCAAAATCTTCACCAAACAGCAGGACCGGTTCTGGAGTGGAAGCCAGGACATTTTCGAGACGCTTCCTGCCAATCTCAGCCTGTTGATAGAGTGCGGAATTGGCGATGGCAAGGTGAGCTTCCCCGGCAATCGTCGTCAGGTATCGGATTTCGCTATCCTGGAAGCGGTGGGTTTGCGCGTATGCGATCCACAATACGCCAAAATAGGAGGCCTCATCGCGAATGGCAATTCCAGCCA
>DNOU01000183.1:0-4234 GCA_003501835.1 Anaerolineaceae bacterium
ACACCTGGAATTTGGATCCGACGCAATGGGCATACGGTTACGCCAAATACCTGGCGGAGATGGAAATTCAAAAGGCGGTTGTTCAGGGGCTGGATGCGGTCATTGTCAATCCCACCATAGTGATTGGTGCTGGAGATGTTTACCGCCAGACCAGTTCGATCATTCAAAAAGTCAGCAGGGGGAGACTGCGTGTATCCGTGGATGGCGGATTCAATGTCATTCACATTGATGACGTGGTGGATGGGATTTTGGCAGCATACGAGCGCGGCATCACCGGCGAGCGCTATGTTCTTGGGAATTTGAATGTTACCATCACCGACTATCTGAAGACCATTGCCAGGGTGACCGGGGGTGAACCTCCTTCCCTGGTGCTTCCAGGTGGACTGGTTCGGGCAGGGTACGGCGTGTACCGACTGGCAAGTCATTTTTTGGATTTGCCCGTGGAACCCGAGTTATTGCACCAGGCTGGCAGGTTTTTCTATTTCTCCCATGAAAAAGCCAGCCGACAACTCGCCTGGGAACCCAAACGGACGATCGAAAATGCCATCCGTGAAGCGCATGATTGGTTCCAGCTTCCCCTTTCGCCTTCGGTACCGGAAATTAATAATGGGGAAGGATTGCAATCTTCCAAGTGATTGTTGACACTTTACGAATTGCCACAATCGCGACATAATGAGTTGGCTACAAAACTATCCACCTTCATCCAGATTCAAGAAATTCAATAACTTGAGTGATCAAAGGAGGAATGAATGCCCGTCAGGGGATACGTTGTGGTGAACGAAACCTACTGCAAGGGGTGTGAATTATGTGTGGAAGCCTGCCCCCAGCATGTGCTGGGTCTGGATGCCACTCATATCACTGCGAAGGGGTACCATCCGGCTACCCTCATTGCTGATGGCTGCACAGGCTGCGGAATATGCGGCGTCATGTGCCCTGAAGCTGCCATCACGATCTACCGTGAAAAATCCGGCGTTGAACGGATCACCTCATAGGAGGAGATGAATGGCTCGTGAATTCATGAAGGGTAATGAAGCTATTGCGGAGGCAGCGGTGCGCGCCGGAGTGGCTGCTTATTTCGGCTACCCAATCACGCCACAGACAGAATTACTTGAGTACATGTCTCACCGCATGCCCGAGCTTGGTCGCGCTTTTGTGCAGGCTGAAAGTGAGCTGGCAACCATCAATATGGTGTATGGCGCTGCCTGCACCGGTCAGCGGGTGATGAGTTCGTCCTCAAGCCCCGGTGTGAGTCTGATGATGGAAGGCGTTTCCTATATTGCGGGCACCGAAATCCCGGTGGTGCTGGTGGATGTCATGCGCGGCGGTCCTGGATTGGGCAACATTGCGCCGGCGCAGGGCGATTACAACCAGATCGTTCATGGCGGCGGACACGGAGACTATCACAATATCGTGCTGGCGCCTTCGAATGTGCAGGAAGCCGTGGATTTCACTGTTCTGGCATTCGACCTGGCAGAAAAATACCGATCGGTCACCGTGGTGCTGCTGGACGGCATGCTGGGTCAGATGATGGAACCCTGCGAGCTGCCCCCAATGAAACCCATGAAAACAGAATTTGAAGATTGGGCGGTGAACGGTGCCAAAGGTCGGGAGCGCCGCTTTTTAACCTCCATCAACCTCGACCCGGCAGCACAGGAAGTGACCAACTTCCGCCTGCTCAATCGCTGGCAGCAGGTGGAGGCAAATGAAATCCGTTACAAGAAGTACTTCATGGAGGATGCCAGGTTTGCAGTGGTGGCATACGGTTCGAGCGGCAGAATTTCGCTTTCCGCCGTGCGGGCTGCCCGCGCCGAAGGGATTCCCGTGGGCTTGATCCGCCCCATCACAGTCAGCCCGTTCCCCACCGCTGCCATTCGTGAAGCCAGTAAGGATCTGCAAGGTATGCTGGTGGTGGAGATGAGCTCCGGTCAGATGCTCGAAGATGTTCTGGCGGCAACCCGGCACAACGTTCCCACTGAATTCTTTGGTCGAATCGGAGGCATGGTTCCCTATCCCGATGAAGTGCTGGAGGAGATCCGCGGTCTGGTCAAAGGACCTTTGACCACGGAAGGGCATCCACGCGAACGGTGGCTCAAACGGATGGCGGAAAGGATCTAGGAGGCTGCGATGACTACGATGCAAACTGAAAATGAAACACTGGTTTATGCGCGCCCCGAAAGCCTGACGAATGTGAGCACCCACTACTGCCCGGGATGCACCCATGGCATTGCACACCGATTGATCGCAGAAGTGATCGATGAGATGGGCATCCGGGAGAGAATGATCGGTGTGGCTTCAGTCGGCTGCTCGGTCTTTGCGTACAACTACTTCAACTTCGATTTCGTCCAGGCGCCGCACGGACGCGCCCCTGCCATGGCGACCGGTGTCAAGCGTGTGCTGCCCGATAAGATGGTGATCACCTACCAGGGCGATGGCGACATGGCTTCCATCGGCATGGCGGAGATTGTGCATGCTGCCACCCGTGGTGAAAATATCACCGTCTTTTTCATCAACAACACCAACTACGGCATGACCGGCGGGCAGATGGCACCCACCACCCTCCCGGGTCAAAAGACCACTTCGTCCATCCATGGAAGGGATGTGGAAACCCAGGGCTACCCCATCCGGGCTGCAGAATTGCTTTCGCAGCTGGACGGCTCCAGTTACGTGGTGCGCCGTTCGCTGAATGACCCCAAGAACGTGCGCCTGGCGAAAAAGGCTATCCGCGTAGCGTTGGAAGTTCAGGCACGCGGTCTGGGGTTCTCGATGATCGAATTTCTTTCCATCTGCCCCACCAACTGGGGAATGACCCCCGAAGCCTCGAAGAAGTGGCTGGAAGAGAAGATGATTCCCTATTATCCGCTGGGTGACTACAAAGTGCATCCCGCGGTGGCTCAAATCAAGATCTAACGGAGGCGGATCCATGCAGAATGAAATACTCATAGCAGGATTTGGCGGACAGGGTGTGCTTTTCGCAGGTCAATTGCTGGCGTATGCTGCCATGGATGAAGGCAAACAGGTCACCTGGATTCCATCTTACGGACCTGAAATGCGCGGCGGTACGGCGAACTGCACGGTGATCATTTCGGATGAAGAGATCGGTTCCCCGTTGGTCTCACACCCCCAGGCGGTGATTGCCATGAACCGTCCCTCGTTGGACAAGTACGAACCCCTGGTCAAGCCCGATGGAGTGCTGGTGGTCAACACCTCGATGGTGGACCGCAAGACCACACGCACGGATATCAAGGTGGTGGAAGTGGACGCCAATGCCATGGCAGAAAAGCTTGGAGACAAGAGAATGTCGAACATGGTGCTGCTGGGTGCATTGCTGGGTCAACTTGGGGTGCTGCCGATGAAGGCCATTGAGCATGCGCTCCAGGTTCACCTGCCGGAAAGGCATCACAGTCTGCTGCCGAAGAACTACGAAGCCCTGCATGAAGGCGCAATGATGCAGGCTCTCAGCATTTAGCCTATCCATTAAAAACCGACTTCAGGAGTGGAGTCGGTTTTGTTTTTCAATGGAGCATGCTCTCAACAATTCAATTCTGGCTGCGCATGCAGAGGTGGATCCAGAGGAGGGGCGCTGGCTTGACCTTGCATTCACATGCTGTTTATGATATAGTTGTTCAACATACAGCTCAGGCGTAACCTGACATACCCCATCGAATCGCTCCCTCAGGAGTGTTTTTTGTTTTGTCTGCAGCGATTGCAGATTGTATTTACGGGGTGGTTGATTTTCAGATTCACCAAGTGGAAAAAGGATTGGACATGACAACCTCATTTTTGACTCGTGAAGGGTATCAAAAAATGCAAGAAGAGCTTGATTTCTTGCGAACCCGTAAGCGTGAAGAGATTGCCAACCGCCTGCATGAAGCCATGGAGGGTGGCGAATTGATCGAAAACGCAGAATATGAAGCTGCCAAGAATGAGCAGGCTTTTGTGGAAGGCCGCATCAAGGAGCTTGAAATTCTACTTGCCACTGCGCGTGTGATCGAAGAAAAACCCAAGGGGGATGATTGCGTAGCTGTTGGTTCAACCGTGGAGATCATGGAAGAGGGGACTACAGAAAACGAGAAATACACCATCGTCGGTGCTGCCGAGGCTTCACCCAGCGATGGCAAGATTTCGAATGAAAGTCCGCTTGGCAAAGCCTTGTTGAATCACCGGGTGGGCGACCGTGTACAGGTGGATGCCCCTGCCGGAGTTTTCTTCGTAAAAGTGCTCAAGGTGAGCTAAC
>DNOU01000183.1:4335-6968 GCA_003501835.1 Anaerolineaceae bacterium
ATAGGTCAGGCGGTGAAGGCATTTGAAGACGCCGAAAAAAATGGAGCCACAGATCCCATTTCGGCAACGTTGGCCGGCAGGCTGCGTTCTATCCGCCTGATGGGCAAGCTCGGATTTGCCCACGTGGAAGACGCCTCTGGTCGCATTCAATTCTTTCTGCGGGTGAATGAATTGGGTGAAGAAAAAATGACTTTCTTCAAGGAATATTTCGACCTGGGCGATTTCATCCAGGGCACAGGCACACTCACCCGCTCCCGTACCGGCGAGATCAGCCTGATCCTGACCGATTTTGCCATGCTGGCCAAGGCGATCAGCCCGCTGCCTGCCGCGAAGGATGAGGTGGTGGATGGTGTGGTGGTGCGCCACGCCACCCTTGCCGATCCTGAAACCCGCTACCGGCAGCGCTACGCCGACCTGGCAGTCAACCCCGAGGTACGCCAGATCTTCCGCACCCGCACGGCCTTGATCACCGCGCTGCGAAAATTCCTGGACTCGCATGATTTCATGGAAGTGGAAACACCCATCCTTCAACCCATTTACGGCGGGGCGGCTGCCAGACCGTTCATCACCCATCACAATCAGCTCAAGCAGGATCTTTACCTGCGAATTTCCTTCGAGTTGTATCTTAAGCGGCTGCTGGTGGGCGGCTTTGACCGGGTATACGAAATTGGGCGCGATTTCCGCAATGAGGGTGTCTCTTACAAGCATAATCCCGAGTTTACCCAGCTCGAATTCTATTGGGCATATGCTGATTACCTGAAGGTGATGGAATTGACCGAGCAGATGATCGCCTTTGCCTGCGACCAGGTGCTGGGAACACGCAAAGTCACGTACAATGGGCAGGAGATTGATTTCAACCCGCCGTGGAAGCGGGTGGATCTTCGCCAGGGTCTCATCAATGCCATAGGAATCGATATCCAGGCATATCCCGATGCCGCCTCCCTTGAAAAGGTGATGCTTGAAAAGGGCATGAAGTTCAAACCCGGCGAGGCGCGCGGCAAGCTGATCGACCACCTGCTCGGAGAATACCTGGAACCCACCTTCATCCAGCCCACCTTCCTTTACGACTATCCGAGGGATATCTCCCCGCTGGCGAAGACCAAGCCGGGCGATCCCACCATGGTGGAACGCTTTGAGGGTTTTGTCGGCGGCATGGAATTGTGCAATGCCTTCACCGAGTTGAATGACCCCCAGGATCAGGAAAATCGTTTCCTGGAAATGGGAAGGCAATTCAAGGCGGATGACGAGGAGAATATGCCGCTGGACGAGGATTACATCCACGCCATGGCATACGGCATGCCGCCCTGTGGTGGGTTTGGCATTGGGGTAGATCGCCTGGCAATGCTTTTCACTGATAATCACTCGATCCGTGAAGTGATTCTCTTCCCTCCACTGCGCGAGAGCGAATAAGAGGATTGTCCATCCAACAAAAAAGGGACGGGGATCATCTCCGTCCCTTTGTCTTTGTACGTACTCTTATGCCCTGAAGAATCCGCGCCTGACCGGGCGGATATCTTCGGCTGTGACAAAGGCGTGAGGATCTGTCTCAAGGACGATGGTCTCCACCAGATCCACATCCCGGCGGGTGACCGAGGCGTGCAATTCGAATACCGTGCCGTCCTTTCCGCGTCCAGAGATTTCAGTGACGGCATATCCGCTGGCGCGAAGGCGTTCAGCGATGTTGGCACCGCGGGTGGAGCTGATGATGGTGACCAGTGTGTGCCCAATGGCCAGACGGTTCTCGATCAGCATGCCTACCACATTCCCGGTGGCGAAACCCAGCGCATATGCAAGTACGTTGAGGACGTTGCCCATCTTTGTCAACACCGAACTGATCGCCACGACGAAGATCACTGCCTGGAGGAAACCGAGCATAAAGACAAACAGCTTCTTTCCACGTACCACGAAGAGTACACGGATGGTGTCCATCGACATGTCACACACGCGCAGAAGAAAGATGACCAAAGCGTAAATCCAGGGGTTAAGTCCAGACAGAAAATCCATTATTTCCTCCCGTCGTGATCCTTGATGGCAGGCAGGTAGTAATCGCTGGTGTATTCTTTGAGCATGCGGGTGAGGCTGAATTGAGGGATCAGGGTGCGCAGCGATTCTCTGACCATTTCCAACCATCCTTCAGGGATCTTTTGCGGATTGCGGTCGTAGTACAGGGGGATGACCTGGTTCTCCAGCAAATCGTACAGGCTGGCGGCATCGGCATTGTCCTGGTCGTCAGGGTTGGCATAATCCTTATCAGTGCCAATCGCCCAACCATTGTGTCCGTTGTAGCCTTCACGCCACCAGCCATCGAGGATTGAGAAGTTCAGCGTGCCGTTGAGCGCGGCTTTCATACCCGAGGTGCCCGAAGCTTCGTTGGGGCGGCGGGGAGTGTTCATCCAAACATCCACTCCCTGCACCAGGTAACGGGCGATGTTCATGTCGTAATCTTCAAGGAACACCAACCGCCCGCCGGATCGTGAATCTTTAACCGCGTGGTACACCTCCTGGATGATCAGTTTGCCGGGTTCATCCGCGGGATGAGCCTTGCCGGAAAAGATGATCTGCACAGGCATGTGGGCATTGGTCAAAATGCGGAGAATGCGGTCGAGATCATGAAAGATCAGGTTGGCGCGCTT
>DNOU01000183.1:7086-9101 GCA_003501835.1 Anaerolineaceae bacterium
GTGGCTTCCCAGTATTTGGGATCATCAATGTGCTCTGCCCAACCCTGGGGCAGGTAGGAGTCAAAGAGCAGTCCCATGCGGCGTGCCAGCCAGGTGCGGGTGTGAACACCATTGGTTACATAACCGATGGGTACATCTTTTTCCGCTTTATCGGGCCAGAGGAAGTTCCACATCTTCCGGGAGACGCGGCTGTGAAGCTCTGAAACTGCATTGGCACGTTCGCTGAGGTGGAGCGCAAGGACCGGCATGACAAAGGATTCACCCCATGGCTGCGCCTGGCGTCCCAGGTCGATGAATTGATCGCGGGTCATGCCCAGTTCTGTCCAGACCTGGCTGAAGTACTTGTCCACCAGCCAGAGCGGGAACTGGTCGTTTCCAGCCGGTACGGGGGTGTGGGTGGTGAAAATGCTGCTCTCGCGCACCCGTTTCATGGCTTCATCCAGTGCTACGCCGTCTTTGACGTATTCCCTCAGCCTCTCGATGGTGAGGAACGCGGAATGCCCTTCGTTCATATGCCAGATATCGGGGTTGATGCCCACCAGGCGCAACGCCTGAACACCGCCCATCCCGAGCAAAATTTCCTGGGAAATCCGGGTATCCGGATCATTGGAATACAGGCGTGAGGTGAGTTGACGGTCGGTGGGTGAATTCTCCTCGACGTTTGAATCCAAAAGGTAAAGGTCAGTGCGTCCCACTTCGATCAACCAGATGCGGGCAAACACCTTGCGCCCCGGCAGGTTAACCGAAATTTTGAGCGGCTTCCGTTTTTCATCCAGCAGCTCCACCACCGGCATCTCGTTGAAATCCAGCAAGGCATTGCGCGTTTCCTGCCAGCCATCTTCTGAGAGGTGCTGCACGAAATAACCCTGGTTGTAAATGAATCCCACAGCTGTGAGGGGCAGACCCAGGTCTGAAGATTCCTTCAAATGATCTCCCGAAAGAATTCCAAGACCGCCCGCATAAACTGGCAATGATTCATGAATGCCGAATTCAAAGGAGAGATACGCGATTTGCTTTTCATGCAATTCGGGGTGCACGCGGTGGCACCAGGTAGCCTTATCTGCCATGTAATTGTCGAAGCGGGCAATCACGCGGTCATATTGTTCAAGGTAGGTGGGTTCATTCATTGCCTGGTTGATCCGCGTGCGGTCAACACTGTGCATAAAGGCTATGGGATTGTGGTTGACATTATCCCAAAGTTGAATGTCGATGAACTGGTAAAGCCTTTGGGCTTCGATATTCCACACCCACCACAGGTTGTGCGCCAGTCTGCTTAACCCTTCGATACGCTTGGGCAGGTTAAAAGAATTTGGATACTCATGGATGATTTCGGTCATAAATTGCCTTTCCTGATGAGGGTTATATGACAAAGGACGTATTATAACCAGTTTATATGAAGAATCGATAAGAGATTAAGGTCATTCCAGCGCCAATCAGGATGCCAGAATCCATGTATACATGGGGGGTATGATGCAGAAGGGGCTGAATTCGTTAATGGATTCCACTTTGCTAGACCTGGGGAAAGACCTTCGCGAGCACCTCAGGGGCATATTCGTGCACCATTTCACTTGAAAGCCCATTTTCACGGCAGATCTCTGCATACAGATCCACAGAAGGGCGGCGAATCCGCTCCTGGGTGGACGTGTCCAGTCCCCAAAGTCCAAAACGCTGCGTCCAGCCGCGTTCCCATTCAAAATTATCCACCAGTGACCAGTGGAAGTATCCCTTGATGCGCCAGTTGAAATTGACTGCGCGCCACAAGGCATGAATGTGTTCCACCAGGTACTTTGGGCGTAGCGTATCCAGGTGGTCTTCCACGCCGTTCTCAGTCACCAGGATGGGAAGATTGTAAGCATGCGCCCACTTGAGGCTCTCATAGAATCCCTCCGGCACGTTGGCAATGAAACCCGACGGGCTGACTTCTGCGCCTTTTGGAAATTGGCGATGACCAAAGAGGATGTTTGAAGCGCCCAGGTCGAACTTGACCATGTCGCGGGTATAGTAGTTCACACCCA
>DNOU01000003.1 GCA_003501835.1 Anaerolineaceae bacterium
CAGCATTCAGCCCTGCCAGGGGAGCGGCAGTTTCAAACTCATGGTGCAGGTCAATGGCACTGATCCCCGGGTCATCGGTGTTGATCGTCGCCAGCAGTCCTTCTTCCAGAAACTGCTTCAGCGGATGTGCAGCGTAATCAGCAACGGTGCTGGTTTGAACGTTGCTGGTGAGATTGCACTCAATGCCGATGCCGCGTTCCTGCAGTGCACTGATCAGTGCCGGGTCCTCCGGCGCATGCACGGCATGTCCAATCCTCTCCGCACCCAGCCCATCGATCGCCTGCCAGACGCTCTGCGGACCCGCAGACTCGCCAGCGTGCACGGTGATGTGCCAGCCGGCGTCACGTGCCTTCTTGAAGTGCTCCACAAAAAGGCTGCCCGGGAAATGGGCTTCATCGCCTGCCAGGTCAAGGCCGATGAATGCATCTTTGAATGCCAGCAGGCAGTCGAGTTCCTGCCAGGCGATTTCGGGACCGTAATGGCGGCTGAGAATGCCAAGCTGATTGACCTTGATACTGAACGCCCGTTCAGCCGAACGCAGGCCATCGGTCACCGCCTCGACCACACCGCGTGGATCCAGCCCATGCGCGGATGCCATGAACCAGGGGCTGTAGCGCAGCTCGAGGTAATCCAATCCCTCGTGTGCAGCATCCTCCACCACTTCATAGGCCACCCTGCGGCAAATATCGTCATTGACCAGGATGCCGGTCATCCACTCAAATTTTTCAATAAACGCCATGACGCCAGGCTTGGGCACCGAAACCTGCACAAAAGGCCGCAATCCTTCCAGTGTTCTTGCAGGGAGCGGCAAATCATATGTCAAGCCCACGTCCAGGATCGTTTCCAGGCGCACACTGCCGTCGAGGTGATGATGCAGGTCAATCAGTGGAAGGTCGGGTGAAATCATGGCATCCTTTCATGGTTCTTTCAAAAGCTGCAGGGTGATTTTGTGTTTCGTGCAGAAACGGGTGAGATCATCGATCACACCCTGGTCAGGGAAGGTAAGGTAAACCGTGCCGCTGGGCACCTGACCGGTCAGGTCCATGCCTGCCCAGAACACCTGCTCACCCCCGGGCAGCAACACGAGAACTTTCTTGAGTTCATCCAGCCCGGTTACAGAGAGTTTGACAAAACCATCACCTGTGAGTGTGTTGCCGGGGGCGATGATCTCGTCAAATGACTTGGTGCGGTTCGTGCCGGTGATCAGGGTGAAATTCCAATTGGATCCATTCTGCCAGGAATACAATTCGTAACCTTTCATTGCCATTGGGAGGGAAGCTGGCAGGGCAGAAGGCGTGGGCAGCGGCGGTTCAGCGGTGGTGGTGATTTGCGGCAAAGTGGGGGTGGTAAATATTCCAGTAGCGGCAGCGGTCTGGGTGTGGTATGCCCGCGCAGTCTCGATAGGCCTCCAGCTGCTGATGGTGGCGGGACGCTCACACCCTGAAAGCATGGCTACCAGCTGAAAGATCAGCACGATCCTCAGGGTGAATTTTGCACTGTCGGTAAACCGGTTTTTCTTCAGCATGGGCAGAATCCAGATTCTCCCTGGTCGGAGGTGTCTTTGGACATGAGCACGATCTCCGGCCGATGGATCCATCCTGTTTGACGCCAGAATGCCTGACCGTCCAGGTTATTCGCAAAGACCATGAGAGGACATCTTTGAATGCCCCTCTTCCGCAATTCGCCAAGGCAGCGATCCACCAAGGCGCGACCGATCCCTCGATGGCGAAACTGGTCGTCCACCGCCAGGGGGTATGGGCAGCCCCCGCGACCATCGGAGCCGCACAGCACAGTGCTCACAATCCGCCCGTCCAAACGGGCAGTAAAGCTAAGCCCCTGGTTCTGGCTCAAAAATCGCTCCATGGGGCAGCGTTCATCTGCACCGGAAAGACCGATCCCTGCGGTCCTCTTCCAAAGCGCCAGCACTTCTTCATAATCAACCATGGTCAATTCTGAAATTACGGGTTCCATCAGCCGCTCCTGAGCTTATTCTTTGGGAATGTCAACTGCCCTTTCTGCATTGCCATACTTCTGCCAGTGAACCTTGCGGACATCGTACTGCGTTCGGGGTTCCTTTTCTTCAGCCGGGTAACCCAGATAGATCAACCCCAGGGGCGTGACATTCCGAGGTAGATCAAGCACTTCTGAGACCCGCCTGACGAATATGGCTACCGGGTAAACCCCCACCCAGACTGAACCCAATCCCAGGGCAGTGGCAGCGAGAAGTATGTTTTCAGTGGCAGCGCTGCAATCCTGCACCCAGAAACGGCCCGACACTTTCGCTTTTGAAACCAGCGTATTCCCACAGACGGCAATCACCGCTGCCGGATTGTGCTTGCCAAAGACCAGGCTGTTACGAAGCTGCTGGATGATTTCTTCATCGGTCACAACCACAAACTCCCAGGGACGCGCATTCATGGCGGTGGGAGCCGCCATGCCCGCCTGGAGGAGCAGCGTGATGTCTTCCTCGGAAATGGGCTGGTCGGTAAATTTGCGGATGCTGCGCCGCTTGAAGATGAAATCCAGGGCTTGTGTCATGTCTGATCCTGCTTGTTAAGATTTGGTTCATCCGCTGATGAGGTGGACATGCACCAGCGGTGCGGTTTGAAAAGCACCCCCGTTGATCACCAGCCGGCAAGGTTCTTGCTCAAGCTTTTCCTTCCGGATCAGCGCGGATGCAATTTGAAGCAGCGCTGCAGCGCTCCCTGGATCCTCCGCCGGGATTTCGAACACATTCTTCCAGGGTCTCCGCGGAAGGATAAGAAAATGGACCGGGTAAACCGGTTTAGGGTGCCGGTAAGCCAGCCAATATTCATTAGCAGCGCATTTTTTGAACGGAACCAGGAAATACGCTTTGGAAAGGATCAATCCCAAGATTGATGCAGCGAGATTCTTCCACGGGGCTTTCAATGCAACCTTCCATTTCCTGCCGCTGACCGGATCAGCAAGGTAATGAAGGTATTATACCCATTAAGACCGGGTGAGCCACGTTCCGCGTTCGCGGCACATCACGGGAAAAATCAAAGCCGTCATCGAAATCCATATTCCACTAAGAATTTTTACATCTCGAATCATTACAAGAACACTCCCGGCGGGGTTTGCCGGGAGTGCATCTTCCATGCTCAAATTTGTTTACTGCGACCCATCAGCTACACGCTGGTGGATTTTCTAGTCTTCAGGTTCACTTTCAGTTGAGGACTCCATTCCGTGGAGAACGATCCCTGCAGCCACCATCGGCTGACCGTTGAGGACACGCGGCATGATCACCGTGACGGTATCGCCAACCTGGATCATGGATCCTTCAGGAAGGATCTTGGTCGTATCTTTTACTTCAAAAGTGTATTCCATGCCATCCCTGGCTTTGATGGTGATCGAGCTGCCTTCGGTGTAGACAGTCACCTCGCCCACATGCTGCTGCTTTACGGGTTTACCAGGAATCACCATGATCTTCAGCGCCAGGTAGCTTCCATCTTCCTGCCCGACAGCCTTTACCATGACCTGCAAACCAGCCAGCGGGCCGCTTGGAGTGGCTGTAACCGTTGCGGTTGCAGTTTCAGTGGCTACAGCTGTTTCAGTGGCAACGGCTGTTTCAGTGGCCTGTGGAATGAAATGGGTGGGATACTTGATGACGGTATTTTCATCCATCGCGATCACCTGTTGCATCCCATCCTTCAATTCAAGGGTCAGGCTCGTGGCATCAGAGGTCACCACCACCCCGCGGAAATTCGCCTTGGACTTCATTTCACTCTGACCATTTTGGTCATTGCGGTGCTGCTCTGAATTGCCTCGTGGACCAGGGGTCACCTCAGTGGCTGTCACTTCAGTTCCACCGGGAGCAGGTGACTTCCTGGGCTTGAGGCTTGTTTCTGGTGCTGCAAAAACGGTGGTTGCGGTCATTGTCAAGATAATGACCAGCAGCAAACTCACATACAAAAGACTCTTTTTCATCATTTTCCTCCTGGTTACTCAGGTTGAACATCCACACTGAGTGTCAGAATGATGTCCTCCCCGCCGCTGTTGCTGGCTTCCACGGTGATCAACTGCAGTCCTGTCTCCAGGTGCAGTGCCAGGCTGAAATGTCCGGCTTGATCAGCGATGGTGAATACGTCATCGATACTGACCACCCCTCCCGGGGCAGTGCGGCCGGTTACGGTCACATCCTGCGAAGAGAGGGTATCACCATCCTTTGGATTGTCAATGATCAGTTGAAGCGGGCTTTGAGGTAGGACTTCTACGGTATCCATAACCGGCGTTTCAACCGGCGGACTCAACGCTTCCTGAACAGCGTTGCCGGATAAGGTTGATGCAGACTTGGTTGACATTATACTTGCAGCTGGCGTTGCGCTGTTGGAGGTGCATCCGGCAATCACCACCACCATACACAACGCGACGATGTCGCGCTTTTTGAGCATATTTGCAGTTTATGAAATTGGATAAAGGATGTCAATATTTTTAGCGATTTTGTAAGGATGCTCTAATCTTGAACTTATTTAATGTCCAGTCAAGTCAGAAGATGAAGTTACCGAAAGGAAATGAGGAAGTTTTCTCCACTTGTGGTATAACAAAACCATCTGCGAACGGACCTCAACCAATGAATATCCGGTATCTCGACACAACTTTTGCTGCGCTCAAGTACCCCAATTACCGTCTGTGGTTCATGGGGCAATTGGTTTCCCTTATCGGCACCTGGATGCAATCTACTGCCCAGGGATTTCTCATTTATGATCTCACCCATTCAGCTGCCTTCCTGGGCTATGTGAGTTTTGCCTCCGGAATCCCCACGTGGGTGCTCACCCTTTACGGTGGTTTGATTGCCGACCGCATGTCCAGACGCCGCCTGTTGATCATCACCCAGACCACCATGATGGTGCTGGCTTCTGTCCTGGCAATTTTGACCTTCACCCATGCGGTTCAACCCTGGCACATCATCGTCCTTGCCTTCATACTCGGCATCGCCAATGCCTTTGACATGCCCGGCAGGCAATCGCTCGTCGCTGAACTTGTGGACCGCAAGGACCTGACCAATGCCATTGCACTGAACGCCACCATGTTCAACCTGGGCGTGGTCGTGGGTCCCGCCGTGGCGGGTCTCGTTTATGCCTGGCTTGGTCCTGCCTGGTGTTTCACCATCAACGCCATTTCATACATTGCGGTGATCATAGCCCTGGTGCTCATGAATGTCTCCGCACCCCTGCGCACGGCACGCAGTTCTCCCATTCAGGAAGTGAAAGAAGGTTTCAACGCGGCTTTTTCAGACCAGTCCATGCGGGTTCTGTTCGCCGGTCTGTTCATCTTTGGCATGTTCGGGTTTGGATTGCTCATTCTGGCACCCGCATGGGCAGTGAATGTGCTGCATGGAGACGTGACCACCAATGGACTTCTGCTTTCAGCTCGCGGCATTGGCTCGCTTATCGGCGGTTTGGTACTGGCGACCATCGCCTCGAGGGGCTACAGGGGGAAGATCTGGTCCGTTGCTTCCTTGTTGCTGCCCATCTCGGTGGTCCTTTTTGGCCTGGCTCGCTGGCTGCCGTTATCTCTGACCATGATCGGCTTTATGGGTCTTTGCCTGATCTCGGTGGTCAATATCACCAACGGCTTGATCCAATCCAAAACCAGCGACGACATGCGTGGCAGGGTGATGAGCATCTACTCGTTGATCTTTATAGGCAGTCAGACGCTGGGGGGGTTGCTCATTGGCCAGGTGGCAGACCGGGTGAGTGAACCCGTGGCAGTATTTATCAGCTCGGGAGTCCTGGCAATATTCTCAGTCGTCGTTTATTTCTACAACCCCTCGCTGCGTAAAATCACCTGACCGCTCAGCAAAGATTATTAATCTTCCTTCATGTATTCTCAAAACAGGTGTGCTATATTAAGAGTAAATTTGTCTGATTTATCAGATGAGGAAGCGAACATGAAGGAATACCTCGAATCTCCCCTGAAAGATGAAATCACCCCGGAAAAGCTGTATTTCTCGAGACGGAAATTTCTCCGGCTCTCGGCGACGATCGGGGTGACCGCAGCACTGGCTGCATGCGGCGTGACTTCTTTGGAAAATCCAACGCCTGGAAGCGAAGGAACCCCGACTGCCACTGAAACCCCGCTCCCGGATGTGGAAACGCCGTACGACACCATCATCCATTACAACAATTTCTATGAGTTTTCCACAGATAAGGGTGCGGTGGCAAACATGGTTTCGGAATTCCAGACTGAACCCTGGACGGTGGAGATTGGCGGTCTCGTCGACAATCCCGTGACACTGACTGCAGATGAGATCATCCAAAAGTATCCCGCATCCGAACATGTGTACCGCNNCTGCGTGGAGGGCTGGTCCATGGTGGTGCCCTGGAATGGGTTTTCGCTGAACCGCCTGCTGGCAGATGTGGGGGTACAGCCGGCGGCGAAGTTCATTGCGTTCACCACCGTGCTGCGGCCTTCTCAAATGCCGGGGCAGAATGACGCCTTCTTCACCTGGCCGTATGAAGAGGGATTGCGGCTGGACGAAGCCATGCACGACCTGACCCTGCTGGTCAGCGGATTGTACGGCAAACCGCTCCCCAAACAGGACGGGGCGCCGTTGAGGATCGTGGTGCCCTGGAAATACGGATTCAAAAGCATCAAATCCATAGTCAAGATCGAGGCAGTCGCCGATCAACCCAGGACCTTCTGGAATACCACTGCCCCCAATGAGTACGGATTCTATTCCAATGTCAATCCCAATGTTCCTCATCCGCGTTGGACGCAGTACTCCGAGCGCAGGCTGGGAGAATCCGGCAGGCGCCCCACCCTGCTTTTCAACGGTTACAATGAAGTGGCTCCTCTCTATGAAGGCATGGACCTGAAAGTCAATTTCTAAATGAAGTTTGAGTCACTGCGCCGTTTTGACCGCCAGGCAGTCAATCTGCTTTGCCTGGTTCCGGCATCAGTTCTGACCATCCAGTATTTTCAAAACAGACTTGGTCCGGACCCCGTGCAGATCCTCGAACGGCGCACTGGTGATGTTGCCCTTGTTTTGCTTCTGCTTTCGCTTGTCTTCACCCCGCTGCGGGTGATCACAGGATTCAACCGCGGGGTCAAATACCGGCGCATCACGGGCCTGTATGCCTTCTACTATTCCGCAGCACATTTTCTGATCTACCTCGGCCTGGACTACGGCTTTGATTTCAGCCTGGTTACCCGCACAATCCTGCATTCATCGTATCTCTGGTTGGGGCTTATCGCCCTGCTCATCCTGGCGACCATGGCGCTCACTTCAACCGATGGCTGGAAGCTGCGTCTGGGACGCAACTGGAAGCGCATCCACCGCTTTGTTTACCTGGCTTCACTTCTGGTGGTCTTGCACTTTGCCCTGGCGAAAAAGGGGGACCTTTTCCGCCTTCGCGGCGAGGTGTTGTTCCCCCTGATCGGGTTGGGTGTTTGGGCAATTTTGATGCTGCTGCGCCTTCCGCCCATTAAAAAATGGGTCTCGCGCTTCAAATAATCCGGTTTCCCTGAACCATTCCGCTTTCTATTGTGCAGCCTTCAATTCCCTCCTATAATGGGAATGTAATCCGACTTCAGAACAGGCTTTTCCAGGTGAGATCCATGCGAAAAATCATCCAAATCTCCTTGAGCTTCCTGACCGTTGTCATGCTTCTGGCTGCCTGCAACCTGCCGCTGGGTAGGAACACGACCCCCACCGTAAGGAACAATCAAACTGCTGTGGCGCTAACGGTTTCGGCCATGCAGACCCAGCTGGCGTCCGGCCTGACCCCCATGGCGCCAACACCCACATTCACGGTTGAATCTCCCACATCTGATTCCTCTGGAACGGTTCCCCAACCCTCCAATACCCCGGCGCCCACATTCAAGGTGGGCTTCATCACCGATGTGACCATCCCCGATAACATGGTCGTCGAACCCGGCAAGACCTTCAAAAAGACCTGGCGCCTGCGCAATGATGGCACCGGCACCTGGGCTTCGAATTTCAAGCTGGTGTTCGTGAGTGGTGATTCGATGGGCGGACCGGCTTCCAAGACTCTGGACGAGACCGTGGCTCCGGGTCAGACGATCGACGTTTCGGTGGATCTGACAGCCCCCTCCCTTCCCAAAACTTACAAGGGCAACTGGATGCTGCAAACCGCCACCGGCACGAATTTTGGCATCGGTCCCGAGTACAGCTCGGCTTTTACCGTGGTCATCTCTGTTCAGCAGACCTTTGCCGTAACCAATGCGGTACCCGCAGCCTACCCTTCCCCCTGGTCGGGTGCGTGTCCATCGCCCGTAGATATTGATTTGGCTGCAACGATCACCGTCACCGGAACCGGAAAGGTGACCTATTACTTCGTCACACCGCTGGGAAATACGCCCGTTCAGGAACTCACTTTCACTGAATCCGGCACCAAAACGACGCCTTCGTACAAGCTTCCGGTACCCGGAACCACCAGCGGCATCATCCAGGTGTACATCGATTCGCCGAACCATCAGCTCTTCCCCACCGTGGCAAATATGACGGTTACCTGCCAGTAGAGAGAAGATGCTTCATTTTGAATCCCTGCCATTTGAGGTATAATACCGACTACAGGCAGTGAAGGAGGAAAGTAACCCAGGGAAACCCGACAGGGAAGCGGGTGCACAGACTGAAACGCCCGCCCGGCTGACACCGGATGAAGTTCCCTCCCGAGCCGCTCAGGGGAAGACCTGCAAGGGTTGGTAGTCTGAGCCGCAACCCCGGCGTTATCGCGGGAACCGGAATTCTTTCCGGGCAGAGAGGGCTGTATCCACAGCCAACCAGGGTGGTACCGCGGGTCATTTATCCCGTCCCTTTTGCGGACGGGCTCTTATTTTAAGTGCAGGAGTATGTGATGGGTGAACCAGATGTACTTCACGAACTCGAAACAATCCAAAAGGACGGGCTGGATGCGCTGAAGTCTGTGCAGGATGAGGAAACGCTTCAGAATTGGCGCACTGCCTTCCTCGGCAGGTCTGCACCGGTGATGGCGGTCTTTCAGTCTCTGGGCAAATTGCCGGCAGAGATCCGTCCTCAGGTGGGGCAGGCAGCCAATCAGGTCAAACTGGCGCTCGAAGGTGCATACAACCTACGGCTGGCTGCACTCAGGGAAGAAGCCACAGCCAAAGCCCTTGCCACCGAGCGGCTGGACGTCACCCTTCCTGGAAGGCCTGTTGTTCATGGAAGACTGCACCCCGATACCCAGATCCTGCGGGAACTTTACCGCGTGTTTGGCGAGATGGGATTCCAGGTGTACCGTTCGCGCGAAGTGGAGACGGACGAGTTCAATTTTCAATTGCTCAATTTCCCCGTGGGGCATCCGGCGCGCGACATGCAGGACACGTATTTTGTGGATGCCGGAGAGCGCGGCGACAACCCCATTGTGATGCGCACGCATACCTCGGGAGGTCAGGTACACGCCATGCTGGAAGCCTCTGCCTCCAATCCGCTGGATCCTCCCTCCGTACGCATCATTCTGCCCGGCATGGTTTATCGCTATGAGCAGGTGGATGCCCGCCACGAGACCCAGTTTGATCAGATCGAAGGACTGGCGGTGGGCAAGGGCATCACCTTCACCAATCTCAAAGCCACACTTTCAGACCTGGCGAAGAGGCTTTTCGGCGCGAATGTGCGCACACGATTCCGCGCCTCCTATTTTCCATTCACCGAACCCTCTGCTGAATTTGACATTGAGTGCTTTCTGTGCGGCGGAAAGGGTTGCCCGGTTTGCGGGGGCGGATGGCTGGAGATCGGTGGATGTGGAATGGTGCATCCCACCGTGCTGCACAACGGCGGTTACGACCCTTCGATCTTTTCCGGGTTTGCCTTTGGATTGGGACCGCAGCGCATCGCCATGCTGCGCTACGGCATCAACGACATCCGCTACTTCTGGGAAAACGACCTGCGATTTTTGGAGCAGTTCTAATTTACTGGAGAATGGGGAGCAGAGAATCGTCAGAACCCACAGCTTTTGACCATTCTCGATTCCCAATTCTCGCCTCTCGAATCAAGGAGCAAATATGCTTGCACCTTTATCCTGGATCAAAGATTTTGTCGAACCTGATCTGACCATCGCCGGGATCGCCCATCAGCTGACCATGGCTGGCATGGAAGTGGAGGAAATTCACATCATCGGTCTGCCCATGCCTGAATCCGGTACCGTGGATACCAGGGTCACCGGGCTATCCTGGGACCCTGAGAAGATCGTGGTGGGTGCGATCTCCGAGGTCATGCCGCACCCGAACGCCGACCGCCTGACACTTTGCAGGCTGTTCGATGGCCGCGAAGAGCACATCGTGCTGACCGGCGCGCCAAACCTCTTTGAATTCAAGGGCATCGGACCCCTTGCACAGCCGCTCAAGGTGGCATATGCAAAAGAAGGCTCGGTGATCTACGATGGTCATCAACCCGGGCTGGTGCTGACCACCCTGAAAAAGACCAGGATCCGCGGTGTGGATTCCGATTCGATGGTCTGCTCTGAAAAAGAACTCGGTTTGTCCGAGGAGCACGAGGGCATTCTCTTCCTGGATGCGGATGCTGTGCCCGGTACTCCCCTGGTGGATGTACTGGGTGATGCAGTCTTTGACATCAAGCTGCTGCCGAGTTATGCCCGCTGCGCAAGCATCCTCGGTCTGGCGCGCGAGATCGCTGCCATGACCGGAAAACCCCTCAAACAGCCTGAGGCAGCCACCCAACCCCCCGCGGGGAAGGCGGACTTTGCCAGCATTCACATTCAGAATCCCGAGCTTAACCCGCGTTTCCTGCTGGGTCTGATACGCGACATTGAGATCCGCCAGAGCCCAAGCCTGATTCAGCGCCGACTCAAACTTGCCGGGATGCGGCCGGTCAACAATATTGTCGACGCCACCAATTACGTGATGCTGGAGATCGGTCAACCACTGCATGCTTTCGATTATGATATTCTTATTAAACGGGCTGCCGGGAAACCGGTTGAGATCATCACCCGCACGGCGCGTGTTGGTGAAACCCTCACCACCCTGGATGGGGTGGAACGCAAACTCGATCCTTCCACTGTGCTGGTGTGTGATGCAGCAGGAGCGCTGAGCATCGCAGGGGTGATGGGCGGGGGCGAGACCGAGGTCACGGAGAAAACCAGGACGGTACTGCTGGAGGGGGCTGCCTGGAATATGATCAACATCCGCAAGACTGCCAAAGTGCAGAATCTCCCCAGCGAAGCCTCATATCGCTATTCACGAGGGGTTCACCCTGCCATGGCGGAACGCGGTGTACGGCGAGCCCTGGAATTAATGGCTGCCTGGTCCGGTGGTGTGGTTGCACCAGGTCTGGTGGATGAGTACCCCTTGCCGCCCAGGGCAGCCGAGGTGGAGGTCACCTCGCATGATGTGAAACGCTGGCTGGGCATTGAACTTTCAGCAGTAGAGATTGCCAAACTTTTGGAGCGCCTGGAATTCAAGGTTCAGCAGACTGACGATACAGTCCGAGCTGTGGCACCGGATCACCGGTTGGATATTGGTGAGGGAATCACCGGTAAGGCAGATCTGATCGAAGAGATTGCCCGTGTGTACGGTTACGACAACATTCCCGAGGAGCGCATGGCGGATGTGCTACCTCCACAGCGCAGCAACCCGAAGCTCGAAAAGGAGGAGCGCATCCGCGATTTGTTGGTGGCTGCCGGGTTGCAGGAGGTGGTGAACTACCGCTGGACAACCCCTGAAAATGAGGCGCGTTTGACCCCTGCAGGAGCTGAGGCGGATGACCGCCCTTACGTGCGAATTGCCAATCCGCTGGCTTATGAAAAGACCTTCCTGCGCCACAGTGTGATGGCGAGCGTACTGAATGTCGCGGAACGGAATTCTCGTAACCGCGACCGCCTGGCATTCTTCGAAATCGGACCGATCTTCATCCAGGGCGAGGAACCCGGCCTTCCGGATGAGTTGCAACGCCTGGGAATCGTACTGGCGGGGCAGCGGGAGTTGTCAGGCTGGCAGGCTGCCGATACTGCTTCCATGGATTTCTTTGATCTCAAGGGTATCCTTGAGGAATTGTTTGCAGGGCTGCGGATTCAGGACATTCACTTTGAATCGTACACCCATCCGGCGTTTCATCCGGGAAAGTGTGCAAAGATCATGACCGGCGAGGTCCAACTGGGATTCTTCGGCGAGCTTCACCCCCAGGTACGCAGTCATTATGATTGGCCGTCAACGTTCAAATCTTCTGTAATGTCAGCGGAGCTCAACCTCGATACGCTCTACGGTATGGTCCCGGCGCTGCATCAAACCACTGATCTGCCCACCTATCCGCCAGTCCTCGAGGACCTGGCACTGGTGGTGGATGAAAGCGTGCCGGCAGTGGAAATCGAGAAACTGATCCGGCAGACCGGCGGAAAGCTGCTGACAGATGTGCGGTTGTTCGATCTCTTCCGCAGCG
>DNOU01000181.1 GCA_003501835.1 Anaerolineaceae bacterium
AGCGCCAGAATAAGAACTGCGATGGGAATCCATTTTAAGATTTTCATTCTTTTTCCCTTTTGTCTGAAAATCAAGATCAAACATCATGCAGATGGCGGTTCAGCTGGTGTATTGGCGGGGGGTGCGGCTGTCCTCGGGATCGGACGATACTTGCTTGAACCAAAACGAGCCATCACCACACTGCCAATGGCAATCAGCATGACCAGGAAGGTGACGATCCAGCCCACGCAGGGGATGAGGCTGGCGGCAAATGCGAGCAAACTTAGAACAAAGGTGCCGATGCCTGCCTCTACCGCCGCTGCCCAGGTGCTGTGGAACAGATTGCTGATTTGCCTGCCGAGTTCAAAACCAATGGCGATCCACCCGTAAAGCAAGGTCACAGCCAGTGCCAGGACAGCCAGGATGGCGACCGGGATGAGCAAAATGGTCACGATCATGATCAGCAGCACCAGGGGGTAACCAACGATCACCAGCAACCCCACTCCTCCTGCAATTGCCGGTTGTTCAACAAAGGCACTGGCAACCCGTTTGATGGGATCCGGCAGCAGCAAAGCTGCAATGACCGCTAAAGCTGCCAGTAAGAACGACTCGAGCGAGATCCGAAGCACTTTTGAGAGTGTTGTTTCGGGTGTTTTTGGAGTGAGCGAAATGTTGGGTGGTGCATTGTAATTAAAAGTGGCCGGCGATTGTTCAGTAATCTGACCTTTTACTGTGGCAAGAGGACTGCGGTTAAACGCAGCGCCGACGATGGTGATATCACCGTCGACGACTGCAGTATCCTCAAGGTTCACCACTCCACCGATGGCAATGACATCCCCTTTGATCGTGCCATCCACCGAGATGGTTCCCCCCAGGATGAACACTCCCTTGGTGATGTTGGAATCTTTTTCAATAAATGCCGTGCTGCCAATCACCACAAGGTTGCCATCCAGGGTTTCGCCGCTGTAAAGCCGGTAAGTGTTGGCTATGACCACCTGGTCACCGGAGGTGGTTTTTACTGGCTGCGGGGTGGGAGATTGTGCGGCTGCTGTACCAGTAATGGTTGAAAACAACAGCATGAGGACCAGAGCCAGGATGCGAAAATCAATCTTTTTCATAGTGTGCTACCCCTTTAAGAGACATGCGCCAGATCGAAATGCCCCAGAGAAAAACGGTAAGAATGAGAAGCGTGGAAAGTCCGAGATATGCCAGAACCAGTGTGAGAGGGGAAATGGATCGGAAAACACTGGTGACCAATCTTAAAAACACTGTAACGGCCGTGGTCAAACCCACAAGTGATTCAACCATGTCTATGAGTATCTGAATGAAGGAAATCCTGGGCAGGAAAATCACCGCCAGTGCAAGAGCAACGGCGGCTGACACGCAGGCGATCCAGATCCATACATTCTGACGTTGCCTGTGTTCTTCAGCTATCCTGCGCTCCTCAAGACCAGTCTGCCAGCGCATGGCAAACCCGGCGGAAGGTTGCCTGACCGTAGCAGATTGGATTTGTTTCCTGGCTTCCTGCCAGGAAGATTGGAGGCTGCTGCAGGGTGAACAGGTCTTGAGATGGGCTTCGAGTTCCTGTTTTTGCTGTTCATTCAACGGGACCTCATCCAGGATCCAGGATTCATAGGGTTGATGTTTCATTCCGCCTCCTCCTTTCGGCTGCTGCCGGTTGCTGCGTGCTGACCATTTCAGCCAGCTGGCGTCTTGCCCGGTGCAGCCGACTTTTGACCGCACTTACTGTAAGTGAAAGCATTTGACTGATTTCTTCCTCCGAACAGTCGTACCAGTATTTCAAAATCACTGCTGCACGATCCTGCGGATTGAGCTTGTTGACCAAAGCATGCAGGGCAGCTTCTTCCTCGCCCTGGTTGTACTCCTGCTCAGGGTTTGGAATTTCCGGATCGGCAATATCAAAATCGGGGAATTCGTCCATCTCAAAGAGGGGAAGACGTTTTTTACGCTGCTGATCGATACAATAATGGGCTGCAATGGAAAGTAACCAGGTGATGAAGGATCGCTGCTGGTCGTAGCGCTTGAGATTGCGGTAAGCCCGCCAGAAGGTCTCTTGTGCTGCGTCTTCCGCGGAATGATCATTGCCAAGCATGCGGTAACACAGGTTGTACACAGGGGTCTGGTAAAGCTCGACCAGTCGTGTAAATGCTTCTTCGTCGCCGCTGATGGCTAAGTTTAGCCATTCTCTCTCCGCCACGCTCACGAAAGCTCCAGAGATTTGATACTGTCTACACTCATATACGAGATCACATTAATTTGGTTGCAACCCCCAATGATCCTGCAGCCATACGCAAGTTTTGCGAGCGTCTCAGCCTTAAAAGACGATCTCTTCCTTGCCTGCGAGCTTATCGGTGATCCGCTCCACCACCTGATCCAGGTGTTTACTTTCATGCACAAAGTCGAGATCATCCGTTCGCAAGGTGAGCACAGGGCAAAGGTCGAAATTGCGCATCCAATCATCATACAGACTATCGAGAAGGCGCAGGTAGTCGGGGCTGATGGAGGATTCAATCTCCCTCCCGCGGATGTGGATGCGTTGGAGAAGGACTTCCACAGGAGCCTTCAAGTAGATAAGCAGCGAAGGTACGGGTAGATTTCGAACCACCATGTCAAAAACCTGGCGGTAAGTAAGATAATCACGCTCGGTGATATTTCCCATGGCGTGCAGAGCCCGTGCAAAAATGAAGGCATCCTCGTAGATGGAGCGGTCAATGATGGCGGAACGGGGATCCTCGCTCATTTCCAG
>DNOU01000092.1:0-2163 GCA_003501835.1 Anaerolineaceae bacterium
CGCTTTGGCTCCCCGGGATTTCAATCCAACACGGGCAGGCTTCCAGATGGGCAAGATCTGGAATGGCAGATGCTCGAACACGATCTATCCGGGAGCCTTTCTTCATTGGAATTGAGCCGTTACCAGGCACTTGACCGGCAAGCCTGGCTGGATGGCTCGCGGGTGTTATGGGTACCAACCTTTTACGCGATTGGGATAAAAAAACCCGAAAACACGTAAAATATTCACTTTTGATCTCTTCAGTATATAATGGTGGACAAAAGGAAAAGTTTAGCTTGTTCAAGCATCACTATTACTGTTAGAGTAAGGAAGGTGACCAGAACATTCGTTGCTGCCAACATCCAAGCGTTTTTTTGGTCTCTTTTTTAATTTGCCAAAAGGAGAGAAATTCAATGGAAGGTGCTTCGAAGAAGTCAAACCGCACGCTATTTGCCCTTGGATTGGGTTACCTGGTGGACCAGGGCGAAGCGCAATCCATGGGGGTATTGACCCCCATTATCACTCGGGTGTTCGGTGTAAACCTGGCGCTGATCGGATTAATGGAAACCTTTCGCAGTGTAGCCCAGACCGTCAGCGCACCTTTCTGGGGGTACGTCTCCGACAAATACTCTCGCAAGAAGGTCCTGATCATTGGTACCGGCATCTGGGGATTCTGGACCCTGGCAGTAGGTCTCGTACCAACTTTTTCCGCCATGATGGTGCTGCGTATCATTTCTGGGCTGGGACTTGGCAGCCTTATGCCAGCTACATTCTCACTTCTCGGCGATCATTTCCCGCAATCCAAACGCGGCCGCGCGCTTGGGTTGATCGGGTTGGTGGGCTTGATGGGAACTGTGCTGGGAGTCCTGGCACTGGGTTTCGTGGCAACAGATACATTGTGGAGCTGGGGATTCATTGGTCTGGGAATTGCCAGCATTCTTTCAGGAATCGTCATTTGGATATTCGTTGACGAGCCGCCGCGGGGTGCAGCTGAGCCCGAACTCAAGGGCTTGATCACCCATGAGAATGAAAACAAGTATTCCATCAACGTAAAAGATATGATCAGCACCTTGAAGATTCCCACAATATGGGCAGCCATTCTTCAAGGCATTACCGGAACCATGCCCTGGGTTGTGTTGAGTGTTTTCTTCATCAACTGGATGGTCAACGAACTGCACTACTCGGAAACCATCTCCCTCAATGATCCCAGAGGCAGCGCGCCTTTGGTTTTTGCGGTCATCGTGATTGGGGCTGCCATCAGCAATTACCTGGGCGGGGTCATTGGCGACTACGCGGAGAAAAAGAATCCCAAATACGGCAGGACCATCATCGGACAATTCAGCGTACTGAGCGGTGTTCCCCTTTCCTATGTGCTGATCAAGTTCGGACCACAGATGAGCTTTTGGGGGCTCTTCGCCTGGGCATTCTTCACTGCATTGATGATCGGCTGGCCCGGTCGGGGCGCCAAGGAACCCATGATGCAGGCGGTAGTGTCACCTGAAAAGCGTTCCAGCGCATACTCCATGGTCAATTTGATCGAAGGCGGTCTTTCGGCTTTTTCCAGCCTCATCGCTGGCAGTCTGTCGGTCAGGATAGGTCTGACCAACGCTCTTCTCTGGACGGTACCCTTCCCATGGTTGATCTGCGGAATTGGTTTCAGCCTTTTCTACCTGACTTACCCCAGGGATGCTGCCAGGGTAAGAGAGCAGATGGCATTGCGCCGGGAGGAATTGCTTGCCAATGGCGGCATTTCTACTGAGGTGGGCACCGTCGATCTTAAAAATCCCGGGTAACCCGGTGTCACTCCATTGTCAAAAGACTGATTTCGGACTATAATTTTGCTCGAAGTTCGGGGCGTGGCGCAGCCCGGCTAGCGCGCTTGCATGGGGTGCAAGAGGNNCGGAGGTTCAAATCCTCTCGCCCCGACCAGCCAAAAAAGACAGGAGATCAGTCCTGTCTTTTGGTTTACTACACCAGAGTCGCTTCCTAATAAGTGCTCGATAAAAACTGCGGATCTCTCCGCCGTTATTCCTAAATCTATCCCAGGATCTCTGCCGCCTTCTTTAATCGCTGGATCACCTTTTCCCTGCCAATGATCTCCATGCTTTCGAACAGCGGAGGGCTGACCTTCTGCCCGGTGATCGCCACACGCATGATGCCAAACACCTGTCCGGCGCTGTAACC
>DNOU01000092.1:2234-2518 GCA_003501835.1 Anaerolineaceae bacterium
GCCAGAGTCACTGACTCATCGAGCGTTCCCATGCGCTCCTTCAGAAGCGGCGTGATGCGAAGCACACTTTCAAAATCTGCCGGTAATCCTTTTTCGATAAAGAACGGCAAAATTCGCTGCGCAAGATCTCTTTCGTCCAACGCTCGGATGTGCAACCCGTTGAAATGATCCAGCTTGGTGAAATTGATGGCTGCCGGTGATGGATTCAGATGTTCAATGCTGAATTTCTCCACCAGGTCCTTCAGATCAAAGTATTCCGTGTGGTCATCGTAGCTCCAGCCCAT
>DNOU01000092.1:2524-9174 GCA_003501835.1 Anaerolineaceae bacterium
CTCATTTTACCTTTGCCGCTGGGTTTCAGGAACACGGAAAGGTGGATCCACACCGGCTCCTGCCAGCCGAATGCGCGACAGATCAAACCGTGAAGAGGAAAAGTGGGCAGCCATTCGGAACCGCGGATGACGTGTGTGATCTTCATCAGGTGATCATCCACCATTGCCGCCAGGTGATAAAGCGCCCAGCCATCCGATTTCACCAGGATATAGTCATCCAGGGTGCGGTTTTCAACAGTGATCTCGCCCCGCAGGTGATCCACCACGGTGGTGGTGCCTTCTTTCGGTGTTTTGAAGCGGATCACGTGGTTTTCGCCGGCTGCCACGCGGGCTTTGGCTTCCTCAGGTGAGAGTCTTCGACATGTACCATCATAATGCGGGGGTTCCTTGCGTTTTTGCTGTTCCTCCCGCACTCTTGCCAGACGTTCAGGGGTGCAAAAGCAATAGAAAGCATGATCCGCATCGATCAATTTTTGGGCGTATTCCTGGTAGATTTCTTTGCGTTCTGACTGACGGTAAGGTCCGTAAGGTCCGCCCTTGTCCGGTCCTTCATCAAAATCCAAACCCAACCAGCGCAAGCCGTTGATCAACTCTTCCTCAGCACCGGGAACATACCTTTTTACATCTGTATCTTCGATGCGCAATACAAACTGGCCGCCGGTTTGACGCGCGAGCAAATAATCAAAAAGGGCGGTTCGGGCGCTGCCCAGATGCATATGACCGGTGGGTGAAGGGGCGAATCGAACTCTCGCGGGGTTGGATCGATCAACCATGATTCCTTTTCCTGTCTATCCGATATTGTGATGAACGGCAACTGATTCAATGAATCCAATACCAATCAATAATGATACCAGTGAACTGCCCCCATAGCTGATAAATGGCAGCGTCAATCCAGTGACCGGAATGACATTCAAATTGACGCCGATATTCACAATGGTTTGGAAAAAGATCAGGATGGCAAATCCATAACTGATCATGGCTCCGTATACATCCCCCGCTTTACGGGCAATTCGCAGGCATCGCAAAATGATGAAAACCAACATTCCAATCACGGTGAGCGCTCCCACAAAACCAAACTCTTCAGCAATGGCTGAAAAGATGTAGTCCGTGTGGCGAACTTGCAGGAACCTGAGTTGCACCTGGCTTCCATTGCCGTAACCCTGTCCGAACAAGCCCCCAGATCCAATGGCAATTTTCGCCTGGTTGACATTGTACATGTTGCCATGGGTAGCTTCAGGATTCTGGGTAATGAAATCCAGGATACGTCCCTGTTGATAGGGCTCCAGGGACGGGAATGCCACCACAAAGAGGACAATTGCCGCTCCACCAAGGATAAGTACATACCTGGTGGGAAGTCCGGCAATCCAAAGCATTGAAAACCAAATCACCATCAATACGATTGAATTGCTTAGGTTAGGCTGAAGCAGCACCCAAACCACTATGGAAACCAGCAAAAGGAAACTACGAACCATCCATTTGATATCTTTTTTGGAGTTTTCCGCCCTGGCAAAGTAATCCGCCAACACCAGAATGAGAACGATCTTTGCAATTTCAGCTGGCTGAATGACTGCAAAGCCCACATCAAGCCAGCGCTGAGCACCAAAACTCGCCTGACCGATGATCAGGATGACTGCCAGAAAAGCAACGGTAACGATGAATAACGGTTTGGAGATGCTTGCCCAAAATCGGTAATCGATGACAGACAACAGGATCACAATTGCTATCCCGATACCGACAAACTGTGCCTGACGTTGATCTATGCCGAGAAGATTGACATTGCCCGCAACAGCAGAACGGATCATGATGATCCCGAAGACACACAGGAACACCACCGCTCCGAAAAGGAAAAAGTCAAAATGACGCCAAATCTCGCGACGAAACATGGATTATCCCTGGTTCATGGGTTGGTTCCAGTATCAGTACCTGTGCCAGCAGCGGCTGAATCCATGGCTTTCAGATCAAAGTAAGCCTGCAGCACTTTCTGGACAATTGGCGCAGCGACTGAGGCGCCTTCACCACCGTTATAAACGAAGGCAGTGACCACGATCTCAGGATTATCGTAGGGGGCATAGCCGGTATACCAGGCGTGTGTCGGCCAGGCTTCCGGTTTGCAAAGATCCTTTGCCTGGGCAACGTTATCACAATATTCCGCCGTGCCTGTCTTACCCGCAGACTGCAGTTCAAGATCAGTGTCCTTGAAAATCTTGGAGGCAGTTCCACTCACAACAACCTCGCGCATTCCCTGTTTGGCATAATCGATCACCCAGGGTTCAACCGTCTTCTTCTCTCCGGTGGGTTTGCCAGTGTCATCCAAAACGTTGATCACCGGGTCTTTGGTAATATCCCAGAGCAATTGGGGAGTAAAAGGTTTGATCACGTTCCCCTGTGCATCGGTGATTTCCTTGATCAGCGTCGGTTTCATATGGGCACCATTATTCGCCAGGGTGGCAAAAGATTCCAACACCTGGAGCGGGGTTGAAAGCACATATCCCTGTCCAATGGTGGCAATGTAGGTATCGCCGACCGACCAGTTTTCGAACTGATTGATACGCTTCCAGGTGGGATCAGGCACCAACCCCTGGGCCTCGCCTGGGAGCTCAATTCCCGAGACTGCCCCGTAGCCAAGTGCTTGTGCATATTGCTGCAGCCGCCAGACATTCAAGCCGCCATTGGGTACCTCATCCTGAAATCCGCCACCGATCTTATAGAAATAAACGTCATCTGAAAGTGAAACACCCTTCAGGAAATCACAGATTCCATGTCCTGTGCGGTCATAACTGTAATAAGGCTGCTGGCGGCCTGGATCATTGGTGGAATACTTTTCTGTCACTGTGATCATACCCGGGCATTCGATCTGCTCATCCGGTGTGACAACACCCTCGTTGAGAGCACCAATGGCTGCAGCCATTTTATAAACAGAGCCAGGGGGTAACTCTGCAGAAATGGCATGATTGAGCATGGGATGCAGTGGATCCTGGCTAAGCTGGTTGTAATAATATGCCGGGATCACCCTGGTCATGCGGTTATTCTCATAGGTTGGGTAGGATACCATCGCCAGTATCTCGCCTGTTTTAGGGTTCATGGCAATCACGACCCCATTCTGCGACCTGATTTTCCCAAGGTGGGTATTCCACCAATCCATTTCATAGGTTAATGCTGCTTCAGCAGCTGATTGAAGTCTAGTATCAATGGTCAGTTCCAGGTTGTTCCCTGCAACAGGCTCGACAGGTGCCCGTACGTCTTTGAGCACCTTTCCGGCATTGTCCACTTCCACCAAACGGGTACCGTTTGTTCCCCGAAGAACCTCGTCCATTGTCAGTTCAACACCCGAAAAACCAACCTTGTCGCGACCTGCAATAAAACCGAGTGCCTCATATTCCGCTTTGGTTTCAGCTGTGATGGGTCCTGTAAAACCCACCACGGCTGCGGTCAGCGAGCCGGTTGGGTAACTGCGGATGGATTCAACTTCAATCCCCACTCCCGGCCAATCAGAAGCATGGCTTTTCACCAGGAGTGCAGTTTTTTCATCCACATTGCATTTCACTTTCACAGGAGAAAACGGGGCATTTGTATCTCCAATGGTGTAGATCTCTTTAATTCCAAAATCTGTCTGGCAGGCTGTAAATGCCTTCGCTGTTTCGTCAGTCAGGGTTCCATTGGTTACTGGAACACCGATCAAGTCTGAAAGCTCCCGATAGATTCTTTCCACCGTTCCTGCATCGCCCGGCAGATTGGCCGGTGTGATCACCACATCATAGGAGGGCACATTTTGCGCCAGCACATATCCGTTGCGGTCATATATCGTTCCGCGTGTCGTCTGCACACTGATTTCCTTAAGGCGGTTTTCCTCTGCCTGAGCTTTGTAATCTGCACCATTGACGATTTGCAAATCGAAGAGTCTGATGGCAAAAAAGACGAAGACCACGCCCAACAGGATATAGATGACCCTGTAGCGCCAATTTTCAAATCCGGTGGGTTGCGATTCGATGTTTTTCAAATTTCCACCTCAAATGGGTACAGCAAACGATGCAGGTCTCTGCCAACCGCATAGACCGGCAGAGCCAACAGGAGGTTTAGAAAGAGTGTGGGGATGATCACCTGTACCAGACTCACCTGAAGATCAATACTCACCCCACTGACGGTGATTGCGGCAAAGGATAGCAGGCTTTGGATCAGCGATCCTGCAAAGCTGACGATGATCAATGCCATGATCGGAGATTGCCAGATCCTGTTTTGAAAAAACCTCGCCATCAACACCACTGAAAAGTAGCTGGCAAACGGCACGATCGGGTTTATAGCAGAAACATATGCCATGCTGACAGACGCAGCAAGAGCATACACCCAGGCACTCCGACCCCGGCTTAATAAAGCCCAACCTGCCACCCAAAGCAGAAGCAGATCCGCCGTACCGTGCAACAACGGAATAGCGGTCACCACTGCAAGCTGCAGAATGACAAGTACCACAAATACCACGACCTGAATCAGGATGTACATCTTTATTGGGTGGTGGCTGGAGTGAGCGGGGCAATGTCCACAGGGGTAAAGTTCGTAATGATCAGTACTGCTCGAAGCTTTGAAAAATCAACCACAGGTTGAATGGCAGCGGATTGGAACAACGAGTTGAGCTCATGACTGGGGGTGAGCAGCTGTCCAACCAGGATGTCTGCCGGATAATCTCCTCCCAGACCTGAAGTTAACACCAGGTCATCGGCGCTAAGCTCGGCAGAAAGACCCACCATCGCCAGCGAAATATCGCCAGTGACTGATCCCACTGCCTGACCTTCCACCCCTGCTTTTTCCAGGCGGATGTTCACAGCAGATCCCGGGTCGGTGATCAACTGCACACGTGCCGCACCGGCAGTGACCGCGTCAACGCGCCCAACCAAACCTTGCTGGGTAACCACAGGCATACCGTATTGAATGCCGTCATCAGAGCCGTGATCAATGATCACATAATGAAGGAAGGGGCTGGGGTCCCGGCCAATCACAGATGCAGCCACGTATTTATTTTCAGGTCTTTCCCGGGCAAAATCCAAAAGGGAGTAAAGTACCTCGGATTCGCTCAGCTGCTGTTTTAGCTGAATAATTTGAGATTGCAATTGTGAAACTTCGTTTTCAAGCTGTGTGTTTTTGGCAGTGAGGCTGGCGACATCTCTTGGGGCTGTGAAAAAGTCTACGACTGCCTGGAACCTCGTGGCAATCCAGCTTTGCGCACCCACCACAGGGTCAAGGGCTCTTCCAACCACCTCGCCCAGGAATCCGCTCAGAGATAAAACCAGAACCCCCACGACGATCAGGCCGATCGTCATGATTTGAAGATTTCTCGAAGAGTTACTTTTCATTTGTTTGGCTTATCGAACCTGCTTCGTCCTTATGAACGAATCCGATCCAGGCTTACCAGGAACTTCTCGTAAGTGCTCAAATTCTCCAATACCATGCCTGCACCGCGTGCGACACATGTCAAAGGGTCATCCGCAAGCCACACACGGAGATTCAGTTCTTCACGTAGCCTGGGAACCAATCCCAGTAGTTGAGCTCCACCGCCTGCCAGGCAAACGCCTGTATCCAGCAGGTCAGAGACCAGCTCAGGGGGTACTTCATCCAGAGCATCCTTCAGGGTATCCACGATCACCTGCACAGAAGAAGAAATGGCTTCCCGGATTTCGATGGACGATACCTCGATCGTTCCCGGTAAACCGGTCACCAGGTTTCGCCCGCGGATGGTCATCGTCTGTTCTGTCTGCAAAGGGTAAGCGGAACCAATGGCAATCTTGGTCTGCTCCGCCATGCGCTCACCGATCAGCAGATTGTACTTATTACGAATGTACTGTACGATGTCTACGTCCAACTCGTCACCGGCCACGCGCAGGCTGCGGGAAACAGCCACGCCTCCCATGGAGATGACAGCCACTTCAGTAGTGCCGCCGCCAATATCCACGATCATCGTGCCTTTGACCTCATTCACCGGCAATCCAGCACCCAATGCGGCTGCCCGGGGTTCTTCGATCAGGTACGCCTCACGGGCACCCGCCGCCATGGCTGCATCGTATACTGCTCGCTTTTCCACCTCGGTTGCCCCGGAGGGAATGCCCACCGCCACCCGCGGCCGCGGCATGGGAACAATGGTCTGCTGGTGTACTTTGCCAATGAAGTATTCAAGCATTGACTTCGTGATCTCAAATTCAGAGATCACACCATCACGCAATGGACGGATCGCCACGTAGTTGGAGGGTGTTCTACCGACCATTTCTTTTGCAGGTGCACCCACAGCAATTGTTTCTTTCGTCCGCTTATTGATCACCACCCAGCTTGGCTCATTGATCACGATGCCCTTGCCGCGTACGTTGACCAGGGTGTTGGCAGTGCCAAGATCAATGCCGATGTCGAGTGAAAATAATCCAAGTAGCCAGCTGATGGGATTGGCTGCCAAAGTCCGCTCCAGGTTCTGAGTTCGTGAATATCGAAAAAATTATACCATACCCATATTTGACAAGACCCATTTCATGGGTTTTCGAATATTACCGATAATCCATTTTGCTTGACAGGGGTGTATGAGAAAGCTATAATCTCGACACATTGCGGGTGTCGCCAAGCGGTAAGGCACCACCTTCCCAAGGTGGTATTCGTGGGTTCGAATCCCATCACCCGCT
>DNOU01000169.1 GCA_003501835.1 Anaerolineaceae bacterium
ACGGGAGGATCACCAACGAGACACTCATCTCCAACACCTACGATCCTTCTCCTTACTTCGGATTGGACCTGAATGCAGCGACAGCGGGAACAGGCATTCCGAACTGCACTCGGTAGTTCATTTCATCGAGTCATACCCGATCCCGGTTGTAAAAATTATGTAAAAATTCGGTAACTTCCATGTTCTTCCGGAACATGGTAATTTGAATATGCTATACTCGTGTCATGGGGAGCATCGCAGGCAGGATCTCACAGGTATTGGTATGTCCAGAGTGCGGCGGGGAATTCGATCCGAACCAGGTTCAGACGTTCTGCCGGCAATGCAATTCACCCCTTCTCGTCCGCTACGACCTTTCCCGGTTGCGCAGCAGCCTTTCCAAAGAGCAATTCTCATCCCGCCCGCGCGGATTATGGCGCTGGGCAGAGCTTCTGCCTGTTCACCAGTCAGAATTCCGGTTTTCAATCGGCGAAGGCGATACCCCCCTCATCCGCTCCGCCCGGCTGTCGGCCGCCCTCGGCTTGACCTCACTGTACGTCAAGGATGAATCCACCAATGCCACCGGTTCATTCAAGGCGCGCGGGCTGGCGGTTGCCATCGCCAGGGCAATGGAACTTGGTTTGCGTGAATTTGTCATTCCCACCGCTGGCAATGCCGGAGGCGCCCTGGCAGCGTATGCCGCACGTTCGGGAACCACAGCGCATGTTTATATGCCCAAAGACACCCCCATGGCCATTCAGGTGGAAGTGCGCATGTACGGAGCTGATCTTCACCTGGTGGATGGCCTGATCAATGACGCCGGGCAGGCAGCGGCTGCGGATGCTGCCAGGCACGGTTGGTTCGATGTCTCCACCTTCAAAGAACCCTACCGTGTGGAGGGCAAAAAGACCATGGGGCTCGAACTGGCAGAAGCCTTTGGCTGGACGCTGCCGGATGTGATCATTTACCCCACCGGTGGGGGTACCGGATTGGTGGGCATGTGGAAAGCCTTTTCCGAACTCGAAACCCTGGGCTGGATCGGCTCCAGGCGGCCACGCATGGTCAGTGTCCAGGCAGAAGGCTGCGCACCGCTGGTCAAAGCCTTTCAATCTGGCAGCGAACGGACGGAATTTTGGCCCAACGCTGCAACCATCGCTTCAGGCTTGCGAGTACCCTCCCCCTTCGCCGACCGCCTGATCTTGCGGGTGCTGCGCGAAAGCGGGGGGACGGCTGTCAGCGTTTCGGACGGNNGGCGCTGCCACTCTGGCAGCCCTCAAGCATTTGATTGCCGATGACCAGGTGGCACCTCACGAGACGATTGTTCTCTTCAACACCGGAAGCGGCTTGAAGTACATCGAATAGGGAAAAATGGAACTTCAGGAAACCCGGGCATCCCTCGAAATCCTCCTCAGCATCAGCCGTGAATTGGCTTCCTCGCTGGATTTGCATACTGTGCTTTCGCGGGTACTGACCATTTCCACCAAAAACATGGGGGCTGAACGTGCCAGCCTGGTGGTTCTGGATGAAACCGCAAAACCGGTGGACGCTACCATCATTTACGACGGCAAGCTGATGCCGAATACCGTTCACCAGCTTCAGGATGTGGCTACCGATGGTCTCGCCGGATGGGTCATTCGCAACCGTAAATCCGTCCTGGTGTCCAACACTTCCCAGGATCCACGCTGGCTGGTGCGCACTTCAGAAACCGGTCAAACCAGCGAACCCAAATCCGCCCTGTGCGTGCCATTGATGGCCCAGGAACAGCTCGTGGGAGTGCTGACCATCGTCCATCCGGGGGAGAACTTCTTCACCCCGGCAGATTTGGCTCTTCAGCAAGCCATTGCCGACCTGTCTGGATTGGCGATACGCAATGCGCAGCTATACGAATACTCCGAGGCGATCCACAATCGTTATCACGAGCTTTTTGAAGACAACATCGATCCCATTCTCATCACCGACCTGGATGGACACATCCTCGAGGTCAATCACAAGGCGGTGCTGGTGAGCGAATACAGCGAAGACGAACTGCTGCGCATGTCCATCACCGACCTTCACGAGATCAAAAGAGAGATGACCGGCGAGGGTTTTGACCGCATTCCCCTGATGGGGACTGTTTCGTACGAAAGCCTGTTACACTGCGCCAACAGACCTAACCTGCCCATCGAAGTTTACGTATCCAAGGTCACCACGCTCGGCAACCCATTCATCCAGTGGATCTTGCGCGACATTGAGGTGCGCAAGGATCTTGATACCCTGCGCAATGACCTGACCGCCATGATCTACCATGACCTCCGCTCGCCGCTGGCGAACATCATCTCTAGCCTTGAGATCCTTTCGACCCTATTGCCGATGGAAGATGGCTCGGCGATCAAATCAGTCTACCAGGTAGCCAACCGCTCCACCGACCGCATGCAGCGCCTGATCAACTCACTGCTGGATATCAACCACATCGAAGCCGGTCAGCAGATCACCGAAAAGACCTTCGTGCAGGTCTCAGATCTGGTCGCAGAAGCCATTGAAGCCACCCTTCCCAACATCGAGTCCAAGAGCCAGACCGTCGAAAAGAACCTGGCAGCCGGGCTGCCGGAATTGCACGTGGATGAAGACATGATCAAACGTGTGCTGATCAATCTGATCGAGAACGCTTCCAAGTACTCGCCTTCGCGGTCACACATCCAGATTTCCACGGACCAGATCGACGGATTTGTCCGCTTCACCGTGGATGACAACGGGCCGGGCATTCCCGAAGGCTTCAAGGAGCACATCTTCGATAAATTCAGCCGTGTCAACTCCGTTTCCAACCGCAAGGGGCTGGGCATTGGCCTGGCATTTTGCCGTCTCGCCGTCACCGCTCATGGTGGTAAAATCTGGGTGGAGGATCTGCCTGAAGGCGGTTCCCGTTTTGTTTTCACCATCCCAGCCGAATAAGCCGCAGCGCCAGGAGTTGCCATGCAGGAAATCGCTCCCCATATCTTTATTGAAACTGCCTACCCCGGGGTGACCCTGGGTGCAATCTCGTGGCCCCACGGCCTGATCCTGGTGGATTCCCCTTACCGGCCGGATGATGTGCGCGTCTGGCGCACCAGCCTGCTCAACATGAGCGGCGGGATTGACCGGATCCTGGTCAACCTGGATGCCCACTTTGATCGCACCCTGGGCACACGGTTAATGGAATGCACCGTCTGCGGACATGACCGCATGGCGCAGATCTTCCGCGACCGTCCGATGACCTTCAAAGCCCAGGCGTTGGAATCTGGAGCGGAGTGGGAACTCACCAATGTACTGGGAAGCATCCGCTGGGCACCCCCCGAGATCACCTTCAGTGACCAACTCAATGTTTTCTGGGACGGCAATCCCATGCACCTGGTGCACCGACCGGGTCCGACAGAGGAAGCCATCTGGCTGGATCTGCCAAATGAGAAAGTGGTATTCGTGGGAGATTGCGTCACTCCCAACATGCCGCCCTTCCTTGCAAATGCTGAAATTTCAGCGTGGCTGCAGCTTCTGATACGCCTGCTGGCACCAGAATATCAGGGGTATACCATCATTTCCGGACGCGGCGGAATGGTCAACCACACGGATATTCAAGGCCAGTATGACTACCTGTCCAATGTGTCAGAGATCCTGACGCGAGCCATCGAAGCCCACAGCGGGGTGGATGAACTGGACAGTGCCCTTCCCGGCCTGCTGGAACCGTTCGAAATTCCTGCTGAAAAGGTGGAACTTTACCTCGCCCGTCTGAAGTGGGGGCTGCAACATTATTACATCGCCCACATCCGCACCAGGAACCCCATCACTTACGAATAATCACCCAATGAACGAGATCCCGCCGGTGTACCTTCAGCAATGCGCCCTCGTTCTGGCGCGTTTGACCGGGGTGTACGGCGCACCCAAATGGCGCAGCCCGCTGCCAGCCATCGACGAGCTCGTCTCCACCATCCTTTCGCAGAACACCAACGACCACAACCGCGACCAGGCATTCCACAACCTGCGGCGGAGTTTTGCCACCTGGGAAGAGGTGCGTGATGCCGATGTGAATGAGATCATCGAAGCCATTCGACCGGCCGGGCTGGCCAATCAAAAAGGCGCGCGCATCAAAGCCGTGTTGCAACAGATCTCTGCCGAGCGCGGCTCACTGAGCCTGGATTTTCTGCGGAACATGCCAGTAGAGGATGCGCGGGAGTGGCTGCTGCACTTCAAGGGCGTGGGGCGCAAGACAGCAGCCATCGTGCTGCAATTTGCTCTCGACCGCCCCGCTTTTCCCGTGGATACCCACATCTACCGCGTCAGCGGCAGGCTGGGTATGCGCCCTTTGACGCTGGATGTGGAAAAGACGCACCTGTTCCTGGAAGCCGCCATCGAACCCGCGGAGTACTACGCCGGGCACCTCAACCTCATCCGCCTGGGGCGCGAGACCTGTCACGCCCGCAAGCCCGATTGTGCCCGCTGCCCGCTGAATGATATTTGCCCGAGTGCGTTTAGGGTAATGGCGTTTCAAAGTCAGTCATAAAACAGACCCGCACCAAATGGATCTCGCGGATCTTAGCGGAATTCCAGCAATTCTCATAACCCAACTGACGTCTGCCAGGTGCAAAGTGGGGAACGAAAATTCGGATCGTTCAATGTCAATTTCATGTTGGTTCATGCTAGAATGAATTAAGGGTTTTTCGTTTGCAAAGAGGAGGTCAACCCGTGGAAAATAAAGACCTTCACAAATTACTCACTGAAATTCACGAAGAGATCAATCTTACCCAGGCGGTTGATGACGACGAAGGCACCCTGCTGCGCGATATCGAAAAGGATATCAACGAGCTGCTCAAGCGTTCTTCGGCCAGGAACCCCGAAGGGGAAGCGATCAGCCTTCACAGCCTGGAACAGGCCGTCAGCCGCTTTGAAGTCACACACACCACCCTGACCGCCCAGATTACCAAACTGCTGGATATTCTGAGTGGATCAGGAATTTGACCTGGCTTTTTGAACTGCCTTGCTTATTGGAAGAAGAGCAGGGGGGAAGAGCGCGTCAACGATGCCTGAATAACTTATGATCCAATGTGACCTCGGTGTGAAGATGGGCAATTTACAGAATCGGCCAGCCGGGAATGACTTCATCGACCTCTTTCATCAAGCGGATGGTCTCTCTCAACGCCACCACCACCCTTTGATAATGATGGATTTCTTCACCGCTTAATACCCTGCCCTTGCGGTCTTTTAGCCACTTCTCGCACACCTGGTAACCGCCCACTTTGAAGTTCCATACTTCTTCCGGAATGCCACCAAAGTATTGTGTGGTGTTGATCCAGACATTTCCAGAACTAAAGGCGACTTTTTCAACAATGTTATTCCCCGTGACCGGATAAGTGGTGATGAATTCATCCACTTTGGGGGTTTTGAGCAGGTGAAAATCGACCAGTTGCTTTCCGAGAGCAACTAATGTGGCAAATAATGCTTTATCGCTGGTCAGCGGCAGGCGCGGGAAATCGATCTTGAGAAATTCGGCATAACGGGTGCGGTAGGTGGGGGAGTGAAAGACCGCATAGGCATAATAGAAAACATCTTCGGGGCCGAAGGTCGTTTTAAGATCACCTTGACCATCCATCACGAATCTTAAATTTATGTGACCAGCAAATTCATTAATAAACGCCAATGAAAAATTCGGTTTCTTAATAATCTCCGAAGTGTGGAAGAGTGTTCCTAATGTTTCATTAGGTGTTGTATAAAGATAGAGTGGAAAAATATAACAAGCATCTTGAATTGAAACCGCATCTTTTCCGACTAACTTATCTGCAACAAAAAAGTGAGAATAATCCGCCGTTCTAATTCTTCTCATTCCAAGCAAAGCTAGATTTGGATAGACCATATTTTTCATATTATTAGAACGCGAAAGTTCAACAACGTCACTATGGTTAAAAATGTACCGCACGTCAAACGGTCGATAAAGGATATTTCTTATGTTCACTTGCCATTCCTTCAATTTATTTAGTCTTATCCTGCTTTCATGCAACTTCCAATCCCTTGTATCGAGTAAATCATAACGCTGACGTATAACGATATCATCATTCCGTAAATTTCTAAAATCGGCAATTCTATATTTGAGCGAGTTATATTCAAAATCTATTGCAAAATGATCTCGATGAGTTTTGATTCCAGTGGAATTTTCAGGCATGAAATCTGTTAATTTCCATCCAGCTTTGTAGTCAGATTCGTAAGTAAAGTCCTTTGGAGAAAATATAAAAAAAGGTGGCTTTGGATCTGAATCTACCCAATCAATTTCGCTCAACGCTGTCTGACTAAGAATTGAATACTTATTCTCACGATCCCCCCACAGACTTGCGTATTTAATGTCACAAGGTTTGTGCTGTTTTCCATCAGAATCGTTAGGGTCCTTTATAGCGATAATTATAGATACGCCTTGTTGAATATCAAAAACATTAATGTCTCTTCTTCCATTAGGCGCTTTTTCTCCAGTTTTGCTATTTCCGTGGAGATTTAATATATAGATACGATTAAAGCTGCTTAGAAGATGTTTCCTCATTTCTCGAAAAGTTGGGTTTTCAATGTAAGCATGATTGGTAATAAATGCCAAAATGCCACCGTGTGTATTACTAATCCGCCATTCACCGAACCTGATGAACTTTACATAATCATCCAAAAGGAGCTTGGGGTTCTGCTCTTTTATCTCATCATGTGGATAGTAACTATTCTTTACTAGGTTTGTAATCCATTTGCCTGAATTATCCGAATTAGCAGAGTAAGGCGGGTTGCCCAAAACCACCATAATGTCATTTCGCTTTTTGACCCTTGCAGCTTCGTTTGATTCCTCGGCAATATAGCTTCCCAGGCCAGTCAGTTGCTCTGCCTTCGTGATCCCCTCTTCGAGTGAATTGGTCAGATAAACTTGCAAGCGTTCATCTCGGCCTTCAAGGGGTGCGCCCAAGTTCTTAAGCTCAAGACCCAATTTCAGATGGCTGACCACGTAGGGGGCAATCAGCAGTTCAAACCCAAAGATCCGATTGATCAACTCCTTGCTTTTTTCAAGCCAAAAGCCCGCCTGCCCGCGCTCGATCATTTCATCATGAACTTTCTGGATGACGTAATACAGGAATGTTCCGGTACCGGTGGCAGGGTCAAGCACCTTTACACTCGGGTCTGCCAGTCCCCAGGGTTTGTCAAACCGGGTTTTGAGAAGGTCATCCACAGCCCTGACGATGAATTGAACTACGGGTTCAGGGGTGTAATATACACCGCGGCTTTCACGCAGTTTGGGGTCGTAGGCTGCCAGAAATGTCTCGTAGAAATGGACCACCGGGTCTTCGGTGCGGGTCCTTCTGCCAAAATCAGCCAGGATGCTGGCAAAATCTGCCCTGTTGAGCAGGGAGACAATATCCTGCAAGTAAGGGCGGATGATGTCGATTTCGTCCAGTTCTTCGCTCACATCCGAAAACAGGCGGCGAAGGAATTTGTTACCAAACAAAAACTGGTAAGCTCCTGCCAACGTGAAACGGGTCTCTTCAGGTGCTGAGAGCTTGGCAGCGAATAGCCCATAGGTCATTGCCTGGGCGTAAAGATCGGCAAATTCTTCCGGCTTTATGGCAGGCAGCAGCAATTCTTTAAAAGCGTTGTACCTGCCCTCAAGTGATTTTTGCAGATCGGGATCGCCGGAGTTCAACGCGGCAATGATTTGTTCACGAATGAAATGCGTTACACTCGCGAGACGATTGGCAAGTTCTTTGGGGCTGGTGACTGTGGGAGCTTCTGTAATGTAGAAATCGCGGAAGAGTTGTTCAAGATTGTTGCCGTAAGGATTAACTTCCGTCAGTCGTCCGTCTTTCGTAATTTCAGCCACCCTGACCTTGCGTTCCAACTTGCCATTCTTGTACCAGCGGAATTCAAGGTAGTCAGTCAGGATAAGATTGTGCAAGGCTTTCTGGTAGCGCTGAATCTGGTCAGATTTTTCTACCTTGTTGAGATCAGAACCTACATCTTTGGTTTCCACATATCCAAGCGGAATATGACCTTTTTCTATGATGAAATCAGGGGCTCCACATTCAATATGCTTGGGATCGTTCGACGCTTTGATGCCGTGCCCCAAACTTTCCATGAATTTCTCCAGGGCAGGGCGGTAAGTGTGTTCAGTCGCTTTTCCACTACGAAAATCACTCTTGATGCTCGCAATGTAAGTCTCTGTGGGTGTTTGCATTTTATTTCCCCTGTGGCAAATCAACAATATACGATATGATTCTATACTCAAGTAGATACAGGCAGTTGTTCGGGTCACAGCCTCATTGTTTCGTCAATTGATCGATAAATGGCTTGTGGTACACAAATTCCTGTATCCAATGCCAGTTTTGTTTTCGATTCTTATAACTCCTACACCTTCTTCACCACCAGCCTGA
>DNOU01000227.1:0-8742 GCA_003501835.1 Anaerolineaceae bacterium
AATCTTGCAATCCAACGGCAATGCCATCCTCTCTGCCAATGTATTGAACAATCTTGGAGTATTGCAGTATTTGCTTGGTCAATATGAAAAGGCAGTCCAGACCCTTGACAAGGCTTTGCAGTATTCCAAGATCGCTTCTTATCCCAGAATGGAAGGGTACGCACTTATCAGCCTGGGCGATCTTTACCGGGATCTGGGGTCGTATTCCCAGGCTCAATCGGCATATGATCAGGCATGGGAAGTGATTTCCAGGATCGAGGATAAATCGCTTGAGATGTACCAATTTCTTTCCATGGCTACTTTGGAAAGGATAGTGGGTAGTTTTGAAGTAGCGGAAGAATCCCTTCAAAAAGCGATCAAGACCACAGGTACCAGACATTCTGATTTCGAAAATGCTGTATTCGACCTTGAACATGCAATTCTGTCTTTACGACAGGGACAATTGGATGATATTGAGGTGCAATTGCAGAATCGACTGCGATCATTCAACAGTGAAGGTCATCGAATGGAGGCAGATCGAACAAAACTTGCGCTCTTTGTGCTGATGATGCAAAAGAATTTGGTCAAATCAGCGGAAAAGATCTGCATTGACTTGTTCGATACGCCGATGTCCGCCACTTCAAAACCAGCGTTAATGAGTCTGGGAAGTGAATTCAAGGATGTTCTCCTGAATGCTGCCAAAATTTTTAGCAACAGCACTGGCTTACTCGAATTCACCACCGAAATGATCGAGCATCAACGGAGGCTGCCTGAGATCCGCAAGTCACTACGCGGAAAATCCTCGATCATCCCCAATGCTCCTGTGCGCATCGTGCTGCGAACCCTGGGCAAAACCCAGGTGCGTATTGGTGAACATTTGGTTACCACGGCAGAATGGCGCACGCAGATGTCGCGTGACTTCTTCCTGTACCTGGTGGCGCATCCTGAAGGGGCAACCAAGGAAGAAATTGCCGAGGTATTCTGGCCTTACAGTACGGCAGAAGCGGTGCGTCTGCGCTTCAAGAACACCATCTACCGCGTGCGACGGGCGGTGGGTGCAGACGCCATTACCTTTGTGGATGATTACTACCGCTTCAACCGCTCGATCGATTACGAATACGATGCAGAAGAGTTCATGAATGAACTGAATGCCGCCAATGCCACCAATTCCCAGGCGGACCAGATCAAACATTTGAAAGCCGCAATCAGCAATTATCATGGTGTATTTCTACCCAAGCTCGACATGGAATGGACGCTGGTGTTGCGAACCCAAATGCAGCATGCCTTTATGGACGCTGTGATCAAACTCGCCAATTTGTACTTCCAGGCGGAGCAATACCAGCAGGCTATCCACACTGCGAATCGGGCATTGATTGAGGACCCCTGCAACGAGGCAGCCCACAGGCTGATCATGCTGGCATATGCTGCCATGGGCAGCCGGGCAGAGGTAGCCAGGCAATTCGAGAAATGCACCAGGGTACTCAAGAAAGAATTGAATGTTGAACCCGCTCAACAAACCAAGGCACTGTACGAGATGTTGACGCGCTGAACCCCTCACCACTCCCCGGCGGTTTCACTGACAATTGAACACGTATGAAAAACTCAGGGGTGACCCTGAGGAGGATTAATGCCCCTTTTCTGCAGGAAAAGGTTTATTTTGCATCCCAATTTGCATCCTGTTTTGCATCCTTCTATGCATCCCCTGAGGGTGGATAATAGGCAATAGACATAACCCAAATTCTTGTTCCACCAAAAGGAGACCTGAAATGAAAACCCTATCTTCCAATATTGCTACTTTCGCGTTGAAGCACGCCAACACCCTTCGTGTCGTCTTGGTCGTCATGACCCTGGCCATGTTCATTTTCGCCGCCGGTGCCCCTGAGGCTGCAGGAACCGTGGGACGATAACCTGAATAGATGGTACTGGTCATCGCAGTCTTCATCGGTCTGGCAGCCGGTCTCATCCGCGCATGGGTGAATAAAACCAGGTACAACGCAATTGAGCTTCACTACCCCGGATTAGTGATCCTCGCATTTGTTCCCCAATTCATTGCATTTGCACTCCCTGCCACCCGCTCAAGTCTGCCCGACTCAACGGTATCTGCCCTGTTTGGTTTTTCTCAAGTCTTTCTGCTTGCGTTCTCGATCCTTAACATCCGCAACAATAGTTTTTGGCCGGTGATCCTGGGAGTGGTATTGAACATCCTGGTGATCAGCCTGAACGGCGGATGGATGCCCATCAGCCCGGAAACGGTTCAAAAACTAATTCCCAATGCACCTGCAGGAGCATGGTCGATCGGAAACCGCCTCGGAACCGGTAAAGATTTCGTGCTTCCTGTGGAGGCGACAAGGCTCTGGTTCTTGTCTGATCACTTGATGCTTCCAGATTGGGTGCCTTACAAGGTGGCGTTCAGTGTTGGCGATGTTTTTATGTCACTTGGCGTCATCTGGTTGTTATGGTCGATGGGTAGAAAGGCAGAAGGCTCTTCCAAGGAGTTTAGCCATGAGTAACATCTTTCATGATTTTGATCGTCCCGATTCAAATCCTTCGATGAAGGAAAAGGAATACAGCCGAATTCTTACTGCGGCAGTGATCAGCGAAAAATTCCGCAAGCTTTTGCTCTCAGATCCTGAGATGGCGGTCCGCATGGGTTTTGGCGGCGAAGCCTTCCATTTGGATCATGCTGATACCCACAGGCTGGCTTCCATCCGCGCTACTTCACTGGCTGATTTCGCCCGCCAGATGAACAATACCGGCGCCATGGTGGGAATACCCTGCACCGCAGCTGATTAATCAAGCTGTTCACATTCTGATGGGTTCACAACCGACTGGAGAATTGGGGGCGGTTGATTGTGACATGATGTGTGATCCATTGATAATGGAACTGGCATGAGCCATTTTATCTATAATGCGCCGTATTATAATGCGGGAGCTAAACCAACCCAGCTCCGCAATCCCAGGGAGAATCTGCTGGACCTCTCGGATCTCAGCCGCTTCCTCCTCGGCGCAGACACTCCACAGGAATTGATGGAAGATGCCACCCGGCATATTGTGGATATCCTGGGAGTGGATTTTTGCAAGATCATTCTGCTGGAATCGAATCAGCACTTTTACACACGAGCTGCGTATTATCGCAACTACATTGTCGTTCGAAATCAGGCGAATCTGCCTGAAAGCAAGGCTGTTGAAAAGCTCTTTATCGACATACTGGATGCAGGCACCTTTTTTACCGTCAATGCCAGTGATAAAGGGCTGACGGTGGAAGAACGCTTCGCTTTGGGATTGAATTCCGTGTCACGGGTGTGTATCCTTCCCATGTGTGTGGAGTTGAACCGTATCGGGGTGATGGTCATCGGTGATGGATTAGGGTACACTCTTGACCTGCAGCGTGAAGACACCCGATACCTCATCGACTTGATCACCGATCAACTCTCCAATGCAATTTACCGTTCACGCATTAATCAGCAGCTGGAAAACTTCAGCCTGGAAAGTGTGCTGGCGCTCTCCAGGACGCTGGAAACCCGCGACATCAACAGTGGAAATCACAGCAAGGGGATGGCTGAACTCTCTGAAAAGGTAGCCATCCGGATGAAATGCAACACCAAAGAGGTGCGTGAAATTTGCTGGGCTTCTTTGCTGCATGACATCGGGAAAATTGGAATCGAAGATCGCATCCTGCGGAAACCGGGTCCGCTGGATGATGCGGAGTGGGAGCGCATGAAAACCCACCCCCTGATCGGGGCGCAAATTGTGAAAGGGATATCCGGTCTCGAATCACTGGCGCCATTGATCGAGAGCCATCATGAACGCCTGGATGGCTCGGGGTATCCAAATCACCTCAAGGGGGACGAAATTCCCCTGGGTGCCAGGATACTGGCTGTTGTGGATTCTTATTGTGCGATGACCGAAGGAAGGATTTACCGTCCAGCCATCCCACATGAGGAAGCCATCGAGATTTTGATCAAAGGCAGGAACACTGTTTTTGATCCAGAGGTTGTCAATGCTCTTGTGGAGGTTCTGAGTTAGTAATTTCAGGTCGGAATAGAATCGGTTATGTCTGCTCTTTGTCGACCCTTGGGAGGGGTTGACAGGTTCCTTCAGGGGGAGAAAATGGATGGCCATCTTATTCGAGCCATCCATTCTCATTTAACCACCTCTTGCTGCTCCCTTAACAACGAAATGCAGCTTCCCCTTTCACCTGAAGCACTTCCCCGATATAGAGCCGGTGAAAATCACGGTCGGGATACTGAGCAGCGATGGAAGGGTCGAGGAATCGCTCCGCATGCAGATCATCCGAATAGATCTTGCGGCATTCGATGATCAGGTTGGCTTCTGAAAACACTGGTGACTGGATGATGTCTGATGCGATGGGCGTAATTGGAACATCAGCGATCTTGTCTCCATCGCGACCGGAGCGCGTTCCAAGGAACTGTAGCGCCTTGCGGTACTCGCGGGAAAACGAACACAGCGAGAAGTCAGTGAAACTCTCAAGGAATGAAAAGGTGTGCCGCGTGGGTCTGACGACCACCTGCGCGACGGGTTTGTTCCAAAGTGTACCCAGACTACCCCAGGATATCGTCATGGTATTGAACCTGCCGGAGGCGAAATCACCACTGGTCAAAAGGAACCAATCTTCATCAAACAGGGTAAAAGCCTTTGAGCAGAAGGTTTGGACCGGGATGAGATTCATAGCTGACCTTTCGGGATGGAACTTCCCTAAAGTATACCCGAAAGAGCAGTAAAAAAAACCGGCGGTCAAACCGCCGGTGTCAAGATCATGCGTTCCTAGTAATTGGCGCTCAACGCCAGGCTCTTTGGATTGATCTTGCCGGAGACCTTGCCGTACCCGTAGGACTTGTAATAATCAGCGGCGTTTCCCCGCAAAGGCGAGGCAATAATGAACGTCCTCCCCCAGGAATCATTGCCGTTCCTCGAAAGGCAGGTTTGCAAAACCAGAACATTTCCCAGACCGTAAGTGCGATAAAAGAGGTCGGTGCTGGTCAACTGCACGCCGGGGTTTGAAAGATCCACAAAATTGGAGTAAGGGGAATATGGGTCCAGCGCCTGGTACATCTGAATGTCATTGATCTTGTACAGTTCAATGGATCCGTCACCGAACACCACCGATAACACATCTCCAGGTTTGAGATTGTAGAAGGCTCCACCCGCCAGGGTGTTGTGCGCCAGAATCCCCGTTGAGCCGTACTGGCTGGCAATGGCGAATTGGGTGAGTGTATTTGCCTTCGCTGAAACGAAGGAGGAATTCCCTGCAGGCTGCTGCACCACCGGGAAGGACATCACGTTGGGGGAATAAATCCCCACCAGTTGTTGGCTGCGACCGTTGCTCACCGTTCGGGCAAAGGCTGCCAGTGATTGCAGGGTGGACGCAGGGGCAGACTGAGCAGAGGCGAGGGCGGTGTCAGCAAATACGGTGGGTAGGGGGGAAAAAAGAAAACTCGCTGCTAAAACAGCGCTAAGGATCAAACGCAGGGTATTTCGTGAGCTTATCTTCATGGAAATTACCTCAAAGTTACCATTAGTTACTGAAACATTACCAATAAGAATAAACGTATTATAGTAAAACGATGGTAATAAATCAATAATTTTGTGATAAGCCGTGCGGTATCTTGCAATCTTGTTAAGTCAGGATCGCAAACGTGATAGGGCGCTGATCCGGTTGAATTCGATCTGGCTTGCGTTTATAATCAATTCAGAGGAGAAAAAGCAGTGGCCAAGGCCAGGTATCGATGGCTGGTTTGGATTTTGATTTGCATTGCACTGGTTTCCGGCTGCAGCGCCCCTGTTGATTCACCAACTCCACAGCCTACAGAAGTTCCAACCGTTACTGTGGTTCAACCCCCAACGGCAACCCCGCTGCCCCTACCATCTCCCAGCGCCACCCAGGTTCTCCCTGCTGTGACACCTACAGTCAGGATCGTTCACATCGCCACACCCGGAGAGCCAGGCGAAAGCTTGGAATCGCAGATCCTGGATGTGGATTCCTCTGCCTACGCAAACTCAAAACGGGCGGCTGGCGGAGACAACTTTGATAACGGCGAATTTGAACGACCTTTCAACGCCGGCAGCATGGATCGATATTCGGCAGATCTTGATATCGTCCAGGCGGGATTAAGGCGGTCAGGTGATTGGATTACCGTCACCATCCACCTATCAGGTACGCCAAAAGGCACCCTGCTCTCCGGTTCATACGGTGTGGAAATCGATATTGATGCCGATGGTCGGGGTGATTTCCTGGTTGTTGCCAGAAAACCCGGCTTAATATGGTCAGTGAACGACGTTTCCATCTGGCGGGACGCCAACCACGACGTGGGAGGACGTATTGCAATCAAAGCGGATGGCACGAACACCGGAGACGGATTTGAACTCCAACTGTTCGATTCCGGCAAAGGATACGATACGGATGCTGCCTGGGCGCGGGTGAACCCCAATGATTTCAGATCGGTGCAGATCTCGTTTAAGAAGGCGGTCATTGACAACGACAAAGCTTTCCTGTGGAACGCCTGGGCGGCAGAGAAGATTCAACCTTCCCTGTTTGATTACAATGACCATTTCACTCTGGCAGAAGCAGGCTCGCCGATTCCGGCTCAGGACAAGGCTTACCCGCTTAATCAGCTGGCCAATGTGGATAACACCTGCCGCTGGGCGGTGGGATTTACTCCAACAGGCGCTGAACCCGGTTTGTGTCCTTTGACCATTGATCCATATGCCGGGAATTCAGAATCGTATATTCACGGCCTGGTGTGGTATGACCGCAATGGCAATCTCTACCAGGATCCTGGCGAACCGGGGTTTGAGAACATGGAATTGATTTTGGCAGAAGGTGCCTGCGGCACCGGTGGAAAGATCCAGGTCAGCGTCATAACAGCGATCAACGGCACCTATGAAATTCGCGGCATGAAAGGGGGCAACTATTGCATCCATGTGGTTGGACCCCTCCCACCAGGAGTCAGTCCGGTGAAAGGCACCGGACAGCTGACGATCTTGCTCAAGACCGGTGGCGAAGTGAAGGCTAATTTCCCGTTTGCGTTGTCAAATCCATAAGATCAGCAGCTGCCGGAAATTAAAAAAACCGCCGGCAGGCGGTATTCTTCGTTATTCAACCTGGTTCAGGCACCTTCCCGGATTTTAGCGGGACCCAGGTCGCGGCCAAATAGTGCGAAGTAAATGGTCCCCACAACCCCGAAGCCGAAGGCTGCCAGCAGGTTGATCTCAGGTCGTATCGCCCAGAGGAAGACACCCCCAAATGCTGCCAGGCTGACGATCGAATCACGGATCAGGTAGTACACCCCAAACACAGCAGCCTTGTGATCCTCCGGCGCAAGGTCGAGGATCAATGCTTTGCGGGTGGGTTCACCGAACTCCTTCAGACCGCGGACGATAAATGCCAGGATCAACATGGGCAGATTATGGGAAAAGAGAAGCACCAGGGGAAAGAGGGTGAAGAAACCAAAGGTCATCAACACGAAAGGTTTCTTACTGCTCCGATCGGCAAGGTAAGCCACCGGGATGTACACCAGCATGGCAGTGGCCATTTCGACCGCTGAAAGAAACCCAAATTCCAGCTCACTGATATGGTTAAGTTCCACCACCCACATCACCACCAGCATGTCCGGTATCTGTTCGCAAAACCGGATGATGGTGTCGGAGATCAGCAGATTACGCAAATCCGGCGTAATGAACTTGAACATGGCGAAGGGATTTGAAAGCGGAGTGCCGTTGGACTTGGCTGGCTCTTCTTTGATCATGATCTGCTGCACCACCAGGGCGATCATTCCGAAGACGAAGGCAACCATGAAGGCATAACGGATGCCCTTCAGTTGACCGTAGGCGCCAATCAAGGCGCCTCCAATGATCGGTCCCAATGCCTTGGGCAAGCGCTTGGTGATGGACACCATGGAAACGCCCATGGTGCGTTTCTGATTGGGCAGGTTGGATGAGATCAGGCTCATGGTGGCGGGTAGTGATACCGACGACCACGCAAGATAGAAAAAGGCGCCCACCAAAACCGCTGCCCAACTTTGGAATACGATCACAATCGAATATCCGACAAGCGCAATAATGTTGAAAACGATCAGGGAGCGCTTGTAACCAAGCCGCTCGCTCAAGTACGCTGCGGGGAAGGAGTATAGAGCGCCCATCAGGTTCTTCATCCCGCTCAGCACCCCGATGATTTCCAATGATCCACCCAAAGCCTGGATGTACAGCGGCATGAAGCGATCCGCCATCCATTCGCCAATGCCGATCAGGATCACCATCAACAACAGGGCTGTGACATTCTTTTCCAGGCTCAAGAATTGAGTGATCTTTTGAAATACATTCTTTCGGGGTTCAGGAGCGGTTTGAGGGAACATTGCAGGTTTCCTGGTTTTAAGGTTGAGTGAGGATGGTGCAGGTCTCATCCTGTCTGCGGCGAAAATAATTCGTTTTCACGGCTTACCATTTTATCCCCATCATCGTTTTGGGAGGCTGGAAAAGTCCCAAATGGATGATTTCGTTGGGTCACAAGGAAGATTTCAATCGCAGGTCTCTCCTCAGCTGATCCACAACCTTTTCGGCTGCCAGCATGCCCTGTGTGATCAATTCATCTGCTTTTGAAAAATCCCATTTGGAAAATTTGAGCACCTCGGGGCGAATGTAGCAATCAAACTGCGAGGGATCGGGGAGGGTGGAGCGCGATTGCATGATGTCGATCATACCCATGATCACTTCGATTGGATTTTCGGGCTTTTTGTTCAAGCCTTC
>DNOU01000227.1:8781-13011 GCA_003501835.1 Anaerolineaceae bacterium
GGATTGAACAAACCCGGGATGGATGCACTCGCCCTCAATGCCGGAGCCAGCGGTCCGCTATCAAGAACAACCTTTTCGCTGGTCACGATATCAGCGGCGATTGCAGCAAATGGGATGTTAAGGTCCTTGAATTCGCCGTTGCCAATCTTTTCCCGTAGAAAATTTTCCAGCGGCGAGGTATCGAACAGGGAGAGCGGACGGATGAGCGACGGGCGGAGCAACTGCGGCCATGACATCTTCTTGAAGATCTCGGAGATCTCGTCCAACGGAATACCGGCAGCGTACGCGCATCCCACCAGTGCTCCCGCGCTGGTTCCTGCGATCATGTCCACTTTCACCCCCTCGCGTTCCAGAACTTTCAGCACCCCGATGTGGGCTGCTCCGTGAGTGGATCCTCCACTCAAGGCAATGCCCACCTTTGGTTTTTTGATTCCCAGCCGGTAGATCAATTTCATACACTCACTCCAGATTGAATCATCTGATTATACGCGGATAAAGCGGATTCCCGGTGATTCTTATGACAGGGAAACACATTCCCCGGATCGATCAAATATGCGCTTAGCCAGTAAGGGTAATGCTCAAGCCTGATCGGAATCTGGCTGAGAGTAGAAGATGGAGTGGACATGCGTTCGCAGCGTCTCGTCAGATAATTCCCGGGTGATATGGATCACCACTGCCTGCGGCCAGAGCTGTCTGGCTGTTTCCAACAGTTCTTGACGGATGACCACCAGGGCAGCACGGTACTCTCCCCCATTCAGCACTTCAATGCCTTCGATCCACCCCCTGGAATGCAGCAATTCCAACGGACCCAGTTCATCCACAACCAGAAGGTCGCAGGGAGCGCTATTCTTTAGCACAACAGATCCCCAGGCGAGAGATTTTTCATCGAAGCTCCAGCGGGGGGTAATGGCATCCCGGACCTCTTCCCGTACAGTTGCCAATCTTTGCATTTCACCTGAAGCCAGGTTTTGAGCGTTGATTCCGGTTTTGACCCCGTTTTCAAACACGGCGGGAGAGAGAATTCCGCCTACGGTCAATCCCCGGGTACGGGCTTCCTCAATCACCTTCTGGCAGAACCGGGTCTTGCCTGCTTCACGCGTTCCGGTGATGATCCAGATACTGGCTGCACCGCGGGTCATGAGAGCCTGCCCATGGACTTGATCACCTGGATCCCGTCGATCTTGATGACTTCCACCGGCACGCCGTAGGTCTGGGTGAGTTTTTCACTGGTGAAGGTTTCGGCAAAGCTGCCGGTGGAAAGAACATGCCCGGAATTCATCAGCACAATGTTATCCGACACGATGAGAGCTGCTTCCGGATCATGCGTGGTAAAGAGGATCGTTGTGCCTTCCCTGCGCAGCTGGTTCAGGATGCTTAGGGTGACATTGCGGTTCGCCAGGTCGAGATGCGAGGTGGGTTCGTCGAGCAACAGGATACGTGGCTGCTGCGCCAGGGCTCGTGCCAGGAGCACGAGCTGCTGTTCCCCGCCGCTCAACGCAGGAAGAATGCGGTGTTCAAGTGGAAGAATACCAATTTTCCCCAGGGCTGACCGCGCAATTTCGATGTCCTCTTCCCCGGGAAGGTCCAGCGGGTTGAGATACGGCGCCCGACCCAGCAGAACGTATTCAAGCACCGTATATTCAAAGGGAACATGTTCCGATTGGGGGACCAGACCCATCCACTGGCTGAGATTGCGGCGCGAATACTGGTCAATGGGCAAATCCTCGAGGAGGATACTGCCATGAGCAGGTTTTCGCAGTCCAAGTATCAGGTGAAGCAGAGTGGTCTTTCCAGCACCATTAGGGCCCAGAATGGTGGTAATGGTTCCGGCATTGATCTCGAATGACACCTGGTTTAGCACAGTCGCATTTGAGGCTTCATAGCTAAAGCTGAGATCATTGATGGTGAGCAAGCTGCTGCTCATTGTCTCACCTTCAAGTTGGGTTTGACCATGAGGAAAATGAAGATCACGGCTCCCAGGAGCGATGTGATGATCCCCAGGGGGATTTCTCCTGCCATCAATGTCCGCGCCAGGTCATCGCACAGGACGGCGAAAATACCTCCCAGGCTGATGCTGAGAGGGATGAAATTCGCGGCGTTGGCGCCGGTCAGGCGGCGTGCAATGTGCGGCACGATCAATCCCACCCAACCCACAATGCCGGCCACTGAAATCACCACCGCGGTGATCGTTACCGCAGCTGCCAGCAGCAGCGTTCGCTCCCGTCCAACGGAGACACCCAGCGAGAAGGCGGTTTCATCCTCCAAAGAGAGAAGGTTAAGCCGCCACCGCATCAGAAAGATGACTACGAGACCAATGATCACCACCGGCAGGATATAAAACAGGCTGCGCCAGGTGACGGCATACAATCCGCCAAGCAGCCAGAAAACAATCTCCTGCAATTGCGAATTGGGATCAGCCACGTATTTGAGAATCCCCAATCCGGCGGAGAAAAGGGCAGAGACAGCGATGCCAGCCAGCACCAGTCTTAAAAGCCAGCCGCCGTAACGCATCCTTCGGGCGAAAAAGTAGGAGAGGATCAATCCAAGAATGGCAAAAATGGTTGCCATCCCCTCAACTACCAGAGGGTTGTTGGTGAGAAAAACAATGCACAGTGCTGCACCAAACCCGGCACCCTGTGAGACGCCCAGGAACCCGGGTTCCACCAGCGGATTGCGAAAGAGCATTTGCATTACGCCGCCGGCAGCGGAAAGCGACATCCCCAGGAGCATGGCGGTGATCACGCGCGGCATCCTCAGGTTGAGCAGCAACCGCTGTGCCATCACATCTTCATTCAGGATCGCCGGATTCATCCAGATGGGATGCGGATACCGGCCGATGAACAGGGAAAACCCCAACACCAGGATGGGTGCCAGGATCAAGAGCACTGTCTGCAGGGTTTTCCGTTGACTGGATTTCATGTCGGATCATCAAAAATGCCAGGATGGGGGGCATCCTGGCACGCATTATACTCTAATAAACTTTGACGATTGGAAGTATCTGTGTGTTGATCACATTCTCATCCAGATGATAAATTGTCTTGTAGAACTGGCTCACCTCTGCCTTGATATCCAGCGCAGCAAATTCAGCGGGATGGATCTTCCCTGCCAGCCAGGCAAGACCCAATGTCCAGCGCGGATCGGGTTGGTCCCAACTGAGAAAATCAGACGGGAACGGGTAGAGCATGCCGTTTTTCACCGCGTCCATTTCAGACCATTGGGGATCCTCGACAAGATCCGCCACCACCTGATCAGCTTTTCCTGAATAATCCACAATGAAGATCATGTCCGGTTTCCAGGAAGCAATTTGCTCAAGGGTCACGGTTGTCCAACCCGTGGGATTGGAAGCATCCAGCCAGGCGGGAGTGCCGCCTGCCAGGTTGATCAGATCGGTCTGCAGCCATTGTTCGGGCGGCACATTGAACGCCACCGTCCCCCCCTTGGAGGTGTACTGCAGCAGGAGTACACCTGGTTTGTCGGTTGGCATCAGATTCTTTAGCGGATCGGTAACTGAAGAAACAGATTGTTGGTAATAAGAAGTAATCTCTTCTGCCCGCTTCGAATCGCCAAAGATCTGACCAATGGTCATCACATCCGTTATAAAGGTTTCGGGGGTTTCCAGGTTAAGGTAAACCACCTTGATTCCCAGGGCTTCAACGGGCGCGCCAAGGCTGTCTTTCAGGTAATCTTTCATGATCACCAGGTCGGGTGTAAGCGGTGCGATTTGCTCCGCGCTCACCGTATTCTCAAGACCGGTCTTATCGTTGATCTTTGGATCCACAACGCTCAGGAAACTGATTCCCGTTTGGGTTCCCTTGCCGTAGGAGATCACCCGATCGACTGCCTCGGGGAACATATGCAGGGCATCAGTGATCAAGGTGGATGCCTTGCCAGCCACCACGATGCGCTGCGGGGCGGTTTCAAGGGTTACAGACCTGCCCAGGGCATCCTGTAGGGTGACCGGGAAAGCCGTATTTGGGGCTGGAGGGGCAACTGTTTTTGTGGGAGCTTCGGCTGTCTGTCCAGCAGGTGCAACGGTTTGAACTGGTGCAGCCTGGGCGCAACCGGCAGCCAGGCTGGCGATGACCAGGATTGACAGAGACACAAATAAAACGTACTTCTTATTCATTGTTTTCCTCTTTGGATGAAGTGGTTTCTTGCAAGCCCTGCAGTTCCATTTCCAGCCAGTCCACCATGGATTGGATTTGCAGCACTCTGAATTGATAGACCGAT
>DNOU01000227.1:13124-16221 GCA_003501835.1 Anaerolineaceae bacterium
CCTTCCCGAGTCTGTCAGCTGGTACATCTTCCTGCCAGGACGTGACCGACCGGGCTGAAGGCTGACGGATAACCAACCTTTCTTCTCGAGCTGCTCAAGCACAGCGTAGAGGTTGGCCAGATTGACCTTCCAGATGAGCCCAATCCCCTGCTGGTTGGAAAGCAGCTTGTGAAGTTCGTACCCATAGGTAGGGCCTGACATTAATTGCCCGAGAACAGCGTATTGAAATGTGGGAAAGGGGTTGGTTTTTCCTCTGGTCATGGGATTGATACTCAATTACTGAATATTTATTATCAGTATAAGATCAACCGGGAAATANNGAGGAGTATCCTATGGCTGCAACAAAGGGTGTTGATCTGGCGAAGGTTTTTGGGGCTGTGGCAAAGACCCTCGGGGAGAATCGCGATTCCCTCAACCAGGCAGATGATTACAATCATGATCACGGTGACCACATGGTGCAGACCTTTGATGTGATCACCCGGGCGATGAAGGAGAAGAAAAATGCGCCTCCAGCCGATCAGCTGGAGTATGCCGCTCAATTGCTGCGGCAGCAAACCAGCAGCGGTTCATCCAAACTCTATGCGGATGGCTTGATCGATGCTTCCAATTCGCTGGCGGGTCAGAAGAGCATTACTGCTGACAACGCGATGCAGCTGGTGCAGGCACTCCTGGGGGCCGGGCAACCTGAACAGCAGGCTCCAGCGGGTGCAGGAGATTTGCTTGGCTCAATTCTGGGAGGTCTTGGAGGAATGCAGTCGCAACAGGCGCCTGCTGAAGGCGGCGATCTCCTTGGCAGCCTGCTGGGTGGCTTAACCGGCGGAAAAAGTTCTGCTAGCAGCCAGGGCGGGGGAATCGACCTCAACACACTGCTTAATGCTGGCATGAGCTACATGCAAACCAGGCAATCTGGCGGTTCAAACATGGATGCTCTGCTGAGCGCCGTTGTTGGCAGCAGTCGAATGAACACCTCCACTGCCCGTTCGCAATCTGGCACACTGGTGGCAAATACCCTGATGCAGGTTCTTGCAAAGACATTGAAGAAATAATGGGCAAATGACTTCAGGGCTCTACAATAAGTAGAGGCGATAAATCAATCGCTCCTGCATGTGGTGGTAATTAAGATGATTATCCCCCATGGATACTTGTCTCANNAACATCAAAGCGTTTATAATTGGCTGCGTTAATCTAACGATAAGCGGGATCTTCTTGAAACCAGGCGCATTCCTTTATTACCTTCAATCCATTTTTACCCTGTGGCGGGGTGTGCATAACCGGGGTTTACTGTCTCGCCTGGCTCTTCACCTGCCGGTGGACCGCCCCTTCGAGATCAGGCTCAACGATGGCAGTTGTTTTTCTGCGCTCACTTTGATGGATGTCTGGGTCATTAAAGAAACCGTCCTGGACCGGGCTTATGAAAAGGCGGGGGTGCGTTTACAGCCGGGTTGGACCGTGGTGGATATCGGTGCAGCGCAGGGCGACTTCGCAGTCTGGGCGGGCAGGCAGATTTCACCCGGCAGGTTGATCGCGGTTGAACCCTTTCCGCAGTCTGTTGACCTACTTCGCGAGAACCTGGGGAAAAATGGCGTCGAAAACGTGACCGTGCACCAGGGGGCGGTCGCCTCGCAAAACGGCACTGCAAACCTGAACCTGGTCACCGGTGAGGCTGCCCAACATTCGATTGCGGATGCTTCCCACTCCACGGGGCAGATCGAAGTCAGCACTCTTTCCCTGGCAGCGTTGCTGGACAGTTATTCACTGGATCATTGCGACTTTCTGAAGCTGGATTGCGAGGGAGCGGAGTACGACATTCTCTTCCAATCTGATGATGAGCTTCTGCAAAAAGTGGACAGAATCTGTATGGAAGTACACGATGGGATGACTGCGTATTCCCGGCTTGACATGCAAAAATTCCTGGAAGGCAAGGGGTACTCGGTGAAAGTCACACCCAACGCGGTGCACGATTTCCTTGCGTATCTCTATGCAGAAAGGGAGTCAANNTGGCGGCAAATCAGCAGCCTGCCCTACTTCCGAGGCTTGCTGCGGGCAGTGGAAGCCCGTTTCTATGAGAATATCGAACTCCCTGCACCCACGATGGACCTCGGCTGCGGTGACGGGCATTTTGCCACCCTGGCATTTGACCGTCCGCTGGAAGTGGGAATCGATCCCTGGACGGGACCCATCCGTGAGGCGATCGAGCGAGGCGGCTATCTTGAGGTGATCCAGGGCAGCGGCGATCACATTCCCTTTGAAGATGGGCACTTCGCCAGTGCAGTCAGCAACTCGGTACTTGAGCACATCCCTGAACTGGAACCGGTGCTGCAGGAAGTAGCCCGGGTGCTCAAACCCGGAGCGCCGTTCATCTTTTGCGTTCCGAATCAAAATTTCCTTTCCACCCTTTCAATCAGCCGCTTTTTTGACCGGATTCACCTGAGATTCCTGGGGAACGCCTACCGCAGTTTCTTTAACACCATCACCCGTCACCACCATTGTGATGACCCTCGAACCTGGCAGGATCGCCTTGAGAGGGCCGGGTTTGAGCTGGTGGACTGGTGGCATTATTTTTCTCCGCATGCCGAACATGTGCTCGAATGGGGACATTATTTCGGGCTGCCTTCGCTCATCACCCGCAAGATGTTTGGCAGATGGATCTTGATGCCGTATCCATGGAACCTTGCATTGACGCGGGCGGTATGCCAGAAAGCCTATTCCGAGGCTTCCATTCAACCGGAAGGGACGTATACTTTCTATATCGCAAGACGCAAATAAGCCCGGGTGAGGTCAGTGATCATGGAAGAACCCAGTCTGCTCGACTATCTTGAAGAGAAGTTGGGGATGCGCAAGAGGGCGACCCTCCAACCTCCCACTGGTGAACGTCCTCCAGAAGAACCCGGCGGCGATCATGAACAACCCGGGGTCAAAATCCCCTGGAGTTCCATCCTGGCATTGATCCTGGCCATTGCCGGGCAGCGCATGCTTGAACCCACCTCCCGCAGAGTCGAGATCGCGGTGTTCCTGTTTGCCCTCTCGGCAGGTCTGCTGGTACGTGCAATTCTAATCCGCGAATGGCAGATCGCCCCCCTCAAGGAAGCCAAATCCC
>DNOU01000086.1:0-4008 GCA_003501835.1 Anaerolineaceae bacterium
GGACAGTCTTGATTTTTATTTCCGATCGAAGTAATGAGAAGATCGAAAGTTATTTAGAATTGGTCACCAGGCTGGCGCTGGAAGCTGATTCACTGGCAACAGCGATCTTGCCGAAGCGGGAAAGCGTGCCCAGGTATTCGGTTGCGCCGTTACGTGCCACCCAACCGTTGAGGTTAAACGGCAGTGCCCCATCTGCCGGGATCCATTCACCATTGTATTTTCGTGCGATGTGCACATGGGTGCCGGTGGCTTTACCGCCCTCGCATGACGGGTGACCAATGGGGTCGCCGATTTTAACCATTACTCCCTGGCGGATCATATCCTGTGATGCCAGGTGCAGGTAGAGGATCACCCAGCCGGTGCGCTCATTGCCGTCGCCGTCCAGGTCAAGCACGGCCACTGCGTTATCCGTGCGTACAATCTCGCCTGAAGCAACCGCCGTTGTAAATTTAGTGGTGGATCCGCACCCGCCAACACTGGCGGGCGGGGCAAAATCGAGCGCAGCCAGTGGATCTCCATTTCCCCAGGCTGCGTGGGGACCGCCGGTGAATGCCCAGGTTTCACCCAGTGAAAAGGGGAATGCCAATTCAGGCTGGGTGAGGCTGCCTTCGATATGGGGTTGAGCCGACCAGGGATTACCAAACAGGTCGATATAGGTTTTTGCCAGACCATCCGAGTAAACTGCTTTCTGGTACTGAGTCGTATCCAGCAGCTGAGAGAAGTAATACTGGATGGCCACAGTGGCGGCATTCTGCCATGGATCGGGGTGCTCAATGCTGTCGTCCAGTCTTGATATCGTATCCAGAGTTCCTTCGCGCCAGCGGTAATAACCGTTGTTCAGGGTATTGGCAGCCCATACCAGCTGCATGTAAAGCCCGACGTGGTCGCGGTCAGCATAGCCAAGTGGATACTTTGCCTGGTCATCCGGCAAGGTGGGGTTGCTCAACGCGCCAGCCTGGTACTCGGCAATCGCCAGCAGCAAGCGCGGGCTGACGGAGTAAGTGATCGCAACATAATCCACCACTTCACCACCGATGCGGTTCTTTTCTCCGGCGAAGGTGGTATAGGATTTCAACCATCCCGGCCTGGAATTGACGAAGGCTACAGTGTCAAACCCGGTTTGTGCAGGACCGTTCACAAAAAGGGAATCCGGCAGGATCTGGAAGGAATTTCCCCAGAGGGCAACGTAGTAAATGGGAATTTTCATCGGCAAACCCGGGGGAAGGGTGGTCACATCCCTGGGGAGGATTGGATTTGCCTGGCGTATTTCGGCTTCGGTTGTATTGAAATGTGCCGCGAGCGCCGGAAGGGTATCACCGGATTGGGCAATGTAATCCACCAGGGTGCCGGGTTCATACACCGGGCGGGTAGCCAGCGGAGTGGGGGGTACACTGGTGACTGTTGGCGTCGGCGCAGAGGCAGTTTGGGTTTCAGCCAGTGAGGTTGTATCCACTGGCTGGCAGGCGGTGGTCAAGAGCGTGATCAGGATGATTACAACGCTGAAAAAGGAGAATTTGTTCTTAGATTTCATTCCTAGTGTTTCAAATATACCACCAAAACAGTCTTTTTCAGGGGGTACGCGTAATGATAGATCTGGATGAAGAAAGGGGGTCCGCGATGACCACCCTGTCGCCATTGACCAATTCACCATCGTAAGGTGAGCCCCCGTTGACAGCCATATACCCGTTCAACATAAAAGGCATCGGACCCCCGGCAAGGATCCATTCGCCGTTGTATTTACGGGCAACATGGGTATGGGTGCCGGTCGCTGAGCCGCCCTCGCAGGAAGGGTGACCAATCTTGTCTCCGGCTTCGAGCCGGGTACCCACTGCCACGCGATCACGGGTGGCGATATGCAGGTACATGATATTCCAGCCGGTCATTTCATTGCCGTCACCATCCAGGTCTTCTATGACCAGGCCGTTTTCTGATCTGACGATTACGCCCGAAGCCATGGCTGCCACCCATTCGTTGGAATCCACACAGCCTGGTGACATGGAAGGGGGGGCAAAATCAAGCGCTGCGAGCGCACCATCGGGTCCCCAGGCGGAGTGAGGTCCGCCGGTAAAGCTCCAGGGGCGGTTGACCATGAACGGCAGGTTCAGGGTGGGCTGGGTGAGATCGGGCGGATACAGCGGTTCCACCGTCAACGCTCTTTCGAGGTAGTTGCCAAACATCTTTTCCAGCAATTCTGGCATACTGTTGTCACCATAAAGCGCACCCACCCATTCTGCCTTGTTGTACAACCGGGCAAACAGGTATTGTACTGCTGCGGTACCGGCATTGATGCGCGGATCCATGCGGATCCAGGTGCCGTCCGGGAACATCATCTCATAGAGGATGCCAGCCCTCCAACCGTAGTACCCAATGGAGAGCTGCTGCACCGTCCAGGAAAGCTGGTGATAGAGCCCGCGATAATCATAATCAACCTTGCCCATGGGATACTCTGCTTCTGCCAGGTTGGTGGGTTGACCGTATACCCAGTGGCTTTTGTACTCCAGTATCGCAAGCAGCAGGTAGGGACTGATGGAATTTTCCAGGGCAACCTGTTTCACGATCTCAGCACCTGTTTTATTCCCTCTGCCCATCTGTTGTGAATAATGGCTCAGGTACCCATTCGTGCCTTCGACGAACTTGATCACATCGAACGATGAAGCCGAAGGGGAATAAACCACCTCGCTGTCGGGCATCACCATGGTCGCGGTGGTGGTTTCACCCAGCGTATCAGGGATGATGAGCAGCACATTGGGTTTGATCAACCCATTTTGCGGCAGGATTTCATCCGAGGTGATTTGATCTTCCCGCACGCCAAATCGTCCGGTGATGGACGCCAGGGTGTCTCCTGCCTGAGTGTAATAGAGAATGGGAGGTTTTGGAGTGGCACGTGGATCAAGGGTGGCTGTCACATGGATGGTGGGTGTTGCAGAAACTTCCGGCGCGGCAACCAAAGTGGCAGTCGGGGTCGCAGAGGCGCTTGCGACCGGGATGGAGGGTGCAGCACCAGCGGTGGCAGCAATCTCCTCGCTGCTGAGAAAGGTTTGAGAGCAAGCGAGGATGGCGAAAGCCCAGAGGACTGCAGCCATCAATAGCTGAAACCGCCTAGCGCGAGATCTCATTTGCAGCAATCCGACCTTCCCATGCAGTGACGGTCGACCCGTCGCGTGATAATCTGCCGTTATATTCAACGCCATCGCTTTCGGCAACCCAGCCCTCAAAATTGAATGGCATGTCGCCGGCAGCCGGGATCCATTCGCCGTTGTAGCGCCTGGCGATATGGAAATGCGTACCCGTGGAAACGCCGCCCTCGCACGAAGAGTGTCCGATGCGGTCTCCTGCTTTGACATTTGTTCCCACGGTCACACGATCCCGTGACTCAATGTGCATGTACAGCACCACCCAGCCCGTTTGTTCCAATCCATCCCCATCCAGATCAAGGATCACCTCTCCATTGGAGGCACGGGTGATGATGCCGTCCGCCACAGCGGTGACCCAGGCGTTGGAAAAAAAGCAACCGTATTGATCACCGGCAGGGGCAAAATCCAATGCGCCCCAGGCAGACCCGTCACCCCAGGAGGCATGAGGTCCGCTGGTCAGATACCAGGGTACACCAGGCTCAAAGGGCAGCAAAAATGCGGGCTGCTGTAAATCCTGGGGTACGATGGGCTCGATGGAGAGATCAAACGGGATGCCAAAGAAATGGATATAGGTAGCGTAAAACCCTTCCATTGAAACGGCATACTTCCAGGAAGGGGCATCATCAAGGGCAGCAAATGCTGCCTGGATGCCAGCTGTCCCGGCATTGATTTCACCGGGCAGGGTCACCATGTTGCCGTCAGTCAGTATCAGGTATGAGAGGTTGTTGCTCTTCCAGAGATAATAGCCGCGGTTAAGCTGGTTGGCTGCCCAGGCAAGCTGGCGGTAAAGCCCCTTGCGGTAAGGGTCGTACCAGCGGATCGGGTATTCCAGGGTGGCTTCGTCGGGGGTCATACGCGTGACCCAACCGGACTG
>DNOU01000086.1:4120-6407 GCA_003501835.1 Anaerolineaceae bacterium
ATATTGACCGGCATGTTGTATCGAGCCGCGATGATCGCCAGGCTGTCACCGGGTTGTACCGTGTAATACTCTGTTTCGCTCCGCAGCGTGGGTTGGGGACGGATCTCGTCAGGCGTGGGCGAGGCGGCAGTAGTGGGTTTGAAGGTGGGAATCGTGGCAGGAAATGTGGAAGTCGGTTCCGGGGTGATCTCAATGAGGGGACTTTGTTGGACGGGTGGGGTTGTGGTTTCCGGGGTATTCAACAGCCAGGGGCGGGAATTCGGTGCGGGTTGAATACAGCCCGCAAGTAGCAGGAGGCAACCCAACGTCCAAAGCCCCCGGCGACGATGCATGTCAGTGCAGCCCTTTCACCTGCAAACCGACAGGCATTTGCATACCGCCCAGTACGTGCAGGTGAAGGTGATAGACCGATTGACCTGCCTGAGGACCGGTGTTGATCACCAGGCGAAAGCCGCTTTCCGCGATGCCTGCCTTTCTTGCCATTTCACGCCCGATGATGACCATATGACCGACCAGGTCTGTGTCGTCGGCCTCAAGTTCGTTTAACGAGGGAATATGTTTTCTGGGGATGACCAGCAAATGAGTAGGTGCAGCCGGATGTGCATCAGGGATCACGATGACCTGTGCATCTTCAAACAGGATTTGAGCAGGTATTTTCCCAGCAATGATTTGGCAGAAAACGCAGTTATCCATGAAGGTTTCGGGTTGCAAAGACCTTGCCAGTATTGAAATAAAAACGCACCCTGTACTGCATTAGTATACACCAGGGTGCGTTGCAGGACCAAAAGAGCTTAAAAATATTTGGAAAGGTCCTCGCCCTTGATATAGGCTTCGGTCATTTCACGGCAGAGCTCATCCTTGAATTGCTTCGGAGGGGTCTTCATAAAGTAGGAGGCTGGAGCGTAGAGTGGACCGGAGAGTCCGCGGTCGAGAGCGAGCTTTACGCAGCGGACGGCATCGATCACCACACCGGCGGAGTTGGGTGAATCCCAGACTTCCAGTTTGGCTTCCAGGTTCAGGGGCACATCGCCAAAGGTGGTACCTTCCATGCGCACATAGCACCACTTGCGGTCGTGAAGCCAGGGCACGTAATCTGAAGGACCCACGTGGATGTCTTCTTCCGGCAATTTGTAGGGCAGCATCGAGGTTACGGCACCGGTCTTGGAAATCTTCTTGGACTCCAGGCGTTCGCGCTCGAGCATGTTCATAAAATCGGTGTTGCCGCCGAAGTTGAGCTGGTAAGTGTGATCGAGTTGGACCCCGCGGTCGACGAACAGGCTGGTCAGCACACGGTGCAGGATGGTTGCGCCCACCTGGCTTTTAATGTCGTCACCGATGATCGGCAAACCGGCATCCTGGAAGCGCTTGCTCCAATACTCGGAACTGGCGATGAAGACCGGGATGCAGTTGACCATTCCCACACCAGCTTCCAGGATCTGTTCCACGTACCACTTGGTGGCCATCTCACTGCCCACGGGCAGGTAGTTGATCACCACGTCAGTGCCGGTATCCTTCAGGATCTTCACGATATCGGCAGTGGGACCGGGGGCTTTCTTGAGGATCTGGGAGAGATATTTACCCAGGCCGTCGTGGGTCATGCCGCGATAAACGGGCACATTGAGGTTGGGAACGTCCGTGAACTTGTAAGTGTTGTTGGGGTAGGCAAAGATGGCTTCCGAAAGGTCCTTGCCCACCTTGGTATCAACCACGTCGAAGGCGGCAGTAAATTCAATGTCGCTGATGTGATAACCGCCCAGGTTGACATGCATCAGACCCGGGACACGGTCGGTATCAGCTGCGTTACGGTAATAATGCACCCCCTGCACCAGTGAAGAGGCACAATTGCCCACACCGATGATGGCGGCCCTTACTTTCTTGGAATCACCCATTTTCTTCTCCTGGATCGCACGAAATGGCGAAATGATCGGGTTTTGTCCTGATCGTTCATTGATTATACCCGCACATGGAAAATTTGATGTAACCACTACCCATGGCAACAGAATTGATCGAATCCAGACAGACTGGTTTTTGGTCTGCAGCGGAGAAAACAATCCATTTTTATGCGTCTGGGTGGTTTCTCTTGCCGATTGAATTCAGTGTAGGGTATAATCCAGCCATCCGGGGCGTGGCTCAGTCCGGCTAGAGCACTCGGTTCGGGACCGAGAGGTCGGCGGTTCAAATCCGCCCGCCCCGACAAATCCGCTGACTTCAATGAGAGGTCGGCGGTTTCCTTTGCAGGACTGCGCAGCGCTCCGCAAATCTGCCCGCCCCGACACCACCGTCGACT
>DNOU01000009.1:0-4312 GCA_003501835.1 Anaerolineaceae bacterium
AGGTATGGGATCTCAGTCAGAAGGCACAGGTGCCCACTGCTCTTTTCATAGCCGCTTTCATATTTGTGATTGCCGGGTTCGCCTACAAGATCAGTGCAGTGCCTTTTCACTTTTGGGCACCGGATGTTTACGAAGGCGCTCCCGCACCTGTGGCAGGGTTTCTGTCCACTGCTTCGAAGGCAGCAGGTTTTGCGGTATTGATGCGGGTGCTCTTTGCATTTTTCCCGCAGGGCAATCTTTATTGGACCTGGATTGCTGTTTTGCTGGCGGTGGCAAGCATGTTCCTGGGTAATCTAACCGCCATCCCGCAAAAAAATATCAAACGCCTGATCGCGTTCTCGTCCATCGCGCAGGCCGGGTACGTGCTCGTGGGTGTGGCAGCTGGTGACCAGGCAGGGATCAGTGCTGCCACCTATTACCTTATGGCTTATCTGGTGACCAACCTGCTGGTTTTCGCTGTGATTGGTTTGGTGAACAAAACCGATCAATCCAGCGAGGTGGCTGCCTTTTCTGGTCTGAGCCGCAGATCGCCTGTACTCGCTTTGTTAATGCTGACCGGGCTGCTTTCACTGGGAGGAATTCCACCCTTTGCCGGGTTCTTTGCCAAGATCCTGGTGTTGAATGCCGCCATGCAAAAAGACCTGGCCTGGTTGGTGCTGGTTGCTTTGATCAACTCGGTGATCGGATTGTACTACTACCTGCGGGTACTCAAGGTGATGTACCTGGACCCGGCGCCGCAAAATGCTGCCTCGATCCAATATTCAGTCCGTTGGATCACAGCCGCGGCAATCTGTACTGCTGGAGTCCTTCTCATGGGTGTCATCCTGAATCCATTCATGCAGGCAGCACTCCAGTCTGCGGCTGCCTTAAAATAACTTGCAACCATAATTTTCGGTATGATATAATTCATTATCATGGAATCACCCCAAAAACCAGACAAACCGGCGACCAAGAATTCCAACAATCTACTCCTGGTAATTCTGATTGGTCAGGTGGGGTTTCTGACTCTGATCGTCATCCTGGCTGCGGTGTTTGGCGGAATGGCACTGGATCGGCAGCTGGGAACCCGTCCCTGGTTCACCATTGGCTTACTGGTTGCGAGCGTCCCGGTTTCAATTTTACTTATGGTTTTTGTCTCCCGGAGAACCGTAAAAAAGATTCAGAACGCGGCAGCAGATACCACGCAGAAAAAGGAGGACGAGATTGGAAAAATCCCGTAAATGGCGCTGGGGAGTCAATCGGTGGTGGGTTCTGGCATTCATTATCCTGACTGTGATCGCAACCAACCGGTTTGCTCCTGTCCAGCAGGTCATTGCAGTTGCTCCTGAGAACCTGACCAAATCACCCATCATTACCTTGCCGCTCGTCGGTGGTTTGTATCTGACGAATACCGAAGTGGCCATGATATTGATGGACCTGATCATCCTGGTTATCGCGCTGGTTGTCAAAAGCAGAGTCAAGGAGTATACACTCATCGCGAAGGGTTTCACCGGCGCGCTGGAAATGTTGATTGAGGTACTCTATAATCTGGCTCAATCAACCGCCGGAAAGTGGGCCAAAAAGATATTCCCCTTGTTTGCCACAATTTTGATCGTGGTCTTGTTTGCCAACCTGCTGAAGTTGATCCCAGGGTTTGAATCGATCGGGTTCGTCGAGGAAGTCGAGCACGCCGGGTACACAGCGGTGTCTTTGGGGGGAAACTGGTTCAATGTGACCACTCCCGAGGTCGCGGAAGGTGGGGCGGTTGTGGTACCGTTCCTGCGTGGGCTTTCCACCGACCTTAACTTTACCCTGGCGTTGGCTTTGATCTCAGTGATCATGACCCAGGTGATTGGTGTTCAGGCTCAGGGGTTCGGTTACTTTAGCAAGTTTTTCAACGTGCGCACGCTTTTCTCTCGACCCATTTTTGGCGTCATGGATCTGTTCACCAGTCTTCTGGAAGCGATCTCCGAGTTCGCCAAGATCATTTCTTTTACTTTCCGGTTGTTTGGAAATATGTTTGCCGGAATGGTATTGATGGCGATCATCAGTGTGATGGTCCCGGTTTTCGCACCTTCCGCCATCATGTTATTTGAATTGTTCATCGGTTTGATTCAGGCATTCGTCTTTGGCATGCTGACCCTGGTATTCATGGCGATGGCCACGCAGGGGCATGCTGAAGCTTAACCTACATCAAATTCACAAATTTCCATTTTGAATACCAGAGGAGGCTGAGGTCTAAGATGACAGGTGATATCGTCCAGGCAGCAAAATTCATTGGCGCAGGTTTGGCCATGATCGGCGCAATGGGTGGCGGAATAGGCGTGGGTATGAGCGTCCAGGGAGCCATGGAAGGCATGGCCCGTAACCCGGATACTTATGGCAATTTGTTGACCAACATGATCCTGGGAATTGCTTTCTCTGAAGCCATTGCCATTTATTGTCTTGTGGTTTCTTTCTTGTTGCTGTTGGTCGTTTAACCGGCAGGAGGCGTTCCCTTGGATAAACTTGGTATCAACGTCGGAAATTTGCTGGTTCAGATATTTAACTTTCTGATCGTGCTCGTAGTACTGCGTGCATGGGTTTACAAACCTCTTCTGGGCATGCTTGAAAAACGCCAAAAGACGGTCGAAAAAGGCCTCGATGATGCAAGGGTGGCAGCAGAAGCGCGTGCAAACGCCGAAAAAGATGCCGCAGAAATCATGTCAGAGGCACAGGCGAAGGTCGCCCAAACCATTCGTGAAGCCACCGAAAAGGCAGAAGCGGTCACCCGTGAGCTGCGAGCCACGGCTGACGCAGAACTTTCGAAAGAACGGGAAGCCGCCATGGCAGAAATTGAAATGGAACGCGAACGTACATTGGCGGAACTGCGTGGGCAGGTGGCCGCACTTTCGATCGCTGCTGCCCAACGGTTGATTGGCGAGAACCTGGATGAAAAACGCCAGCATGCCCTGCTGGATGAGTTCTTCTCCGGCGTGAAGGACGGCAAGATCGTGGTGCTTGAAGGAAGCGCTGTCAACGGAGACAAAGCTGAAGTGACGAGCGCTCTGCCTCTGACACAGGATGAACAGGCGACCGTCAGGAATCAATTGCTTTCTTCCCTGGAGGAAAATGCAGAGGTGGTCTTCAAAGTCAACCCATCGATTCTGGGCGGTTTGGTCGTTCGAGTGGGAGACCAGATCGTGGATGGATCGGTCGCGGGGCAGCTTCAAAACCTGCGGCAGTCGCTGCGGTAATACAGAACTCTCTAGAGGGTTTCAAAGGCGGTGAGCCGGCGAAACCCTCTTTTTTTTATTTGTTAAGTGTAAAATGGGTGCCATGAACAGATTAATCGAATTGATCCACGACCTTCCTGTAGAAACAATCTTCAACTCTTCACTCCCGGAAGTACTGGTCCGCAGTATCCAATTTGATTCGCGGTCAGTCAAGCCCGGCGATCTTTTTGTGGCGGTGAAGGGAGAAAGCGTGGATGGTCACAGATACATTCCCATGGCGATTTCCAATGGAGCGGTGGCGGTTGTGGGTTCTGAAGAGGTGGAGAATCTCACCGTTCCCTATATTCGCGCAAGAGATTCACGCGAAGTAATGGCCTGGCTGGCTGCCGCATTTTTCGATCATCCCGCACGAAGCATGTGCATAATCGGTGTGACAGGTACGGACGGCAAGACAACCACCTGCAACCTGATCTACAATATCCTGAAAGCTGCCGGACTGAGAGCAGGGATCATCTCCACGGTCAATGCTGTGATCATGGATGAGGAAATGGATACCGGGTTTCATGTTACCACGCCTGAGGCAGTGGATATCCAGCGCTATCTCCGTTTGATGGCGGATAAAGGGATCACGCACGTGGTGCTTGAAACCACTTCGCATGGCCTGGCGCAGCATCGCGTCACCGGCTGCGAATATGATATTGCGGTGGTGACGAACATCACTCACGAACACCTGGACTACCACGGCAGTTACCAGGACTACTTGAATGCCAAAGCCCGGATTTTTGAGATGTTGAACGAGACTGTGGATAAGGTGGGCGGGAATCCGCGATTGGCAGTGCTGAATGCGGACGATCAATCTTTTGCTCCTTTGAAGTTGAAGGTCGGTGAGCGTTTTGCCAGCTACTCCATCCGCGGCAGGGGAATGGTCAATGCTGAGGAGATGGAGTACTTCGCTGACCATTTGAAATTCAAGGCGAGATCACAGGATTTCTCGTTTGTCGTGGATTGTCCGTTCCCTGGAGAATTTAATGTCTCCAACTGCCTGGCAGCGATCAGTGCTGCGTGGTATGGACTGGGGATTTCCGTTGAGGCGATCCAATCAGGAATTTTCCAGACCA
>DNOU01000009.1:4375-11006 GCA_003501835.1 Anaerolineaceae bacterium
ATGACCACCAAAAGGGTGATTGCCGTGTTTGGATCTGCCGGGTTACGCGACCGTGCAAAGCGTGCCATGATGGCTGAGATCTCCACAAAGCTGGCGGATTTGACCATTCTGACCGCAGAAGATCCGCGCACCGAGTCGCTTGATGGTATTTTGGAGGAAATGGCATCAGCAGCCAGGCGGGAAGGCGGGGTGGAAGGTGTGACCTTCTTCCGCATTCCCGACCGGGGAAAAGCCATCCAGTTTGCGGTGAACCAGGCACAGGAAGGCGACCTGGTGGCAGCTTTTGGAAAGGGGCATGAACAATCGATGTGTTTTGGTACGATTGAATACCCCTGGGACGATCGAACTGCGATGCGTGCGGCTCTCGCCAGTCGATTGAAGGTTCCAGGGCCGGCAATGCCAGAATTACCCACCTCAAAGGAATGACCTTCACATAAAAAAAGCTTTTTGAGATTCTCAAAAAGCTTTTTGTTTTATATCAGATCATATTACTCGCGTGGTTTGCGGTCTCCGCGATTACCGCCGTAATTTCCACGACGATCTCCGCGGTGTTCTGATCCACCCCGGCGGTCTCCGCCGCGGCGATCTCCACCTCCGCGCGAGTGCCCACTGTTGCCGCCATTCTTTCCACCGCGGTCATGCTCGAGGGCTTCTTCGACGCTCCAACCTTCCAGCACAGCCTGTCTGGAGAGGCGGATCTTGCCGTTCTCGTCAATGGCAGTGACCATGACGGTGATCTCGTCACCCAGATTGACCACATCCTCAACCTTGTTCACGCGTTCTGAATCGAGCTGTGAAATGTGCACCATACCGTCAATACTGGGCAGGATCTGCACAAAGGCGCCAAAATCAGCAACGCGAACGACCTTCCCGGTGTAGATGTGACCCACCTGCGGGGTTTCGGTGAGGGCTTCGATGCGTTCGCGCGCAGCAGCCTCACTCACGCCATCNNCCGCCAGGTCCGATAATGGCGCCGATCTTATCCACAGGCACTTTAATCGTGGTAATGCGCGGCACAAAGGAGCGCAGTTCAGGACGGGGAACAGGGATGGTCTCAAGCATTCTGTCGAGGATGAAGAAGCGCCCTTCGCGTGCCTGCTTCAGCGCCTGGCGCATGATTTCAGCCGTAATGCCCTTGACCTTGATATCCATTTGCAGGGCGGTGATGCCCTTGGTGGTGCCGGCGACTTTGAAATCCATGTCGCCGTAATGGTCTTCAGCGCCCTGGATATCTGTGAGGACGACAAAGCGGTCACCGTCGGTGACCAGACCCATCGCCACACCGGCTACCGGAGCCTTGATGGGTACGCCAGTGTCCATCAGCGCCAGAGTGGAACCACAAACCGATGCCATGGAGGAAGATCCGTTGGAGGCAAGCACTTCAGAGACCAGGCGCAGCGTGTACGGAAATTCTGATTCGGGTGGTATGACTGGCTCAAGGGCTCTTTCAGCGAGTGCGCCGTGACCGATTTCGCGGCGGGATTGACCACCCAACCGTTTTACCTCACCAGTGGCGTACGGCGGGAAGTTGTAGTGATGCATGTAGCGTTTGGTTTCGGTGGGTGAAAGCGTATCAATTTCCTGGGCTTCCTTGGGAGTGCCCAGGGTTGCCAGCGTGAGCACCTGGGTTTCACCGCGGGTAAACAAACCGGAACCGTGTGCCCGGGGGCTGACACCCACCTCGCACCATATGGGACGGATCTCGGTGACCTTGCGGCCATCAGGCCTCTTGTTGTCGAGAATGCGGCTGCGAACGATGCGTTTAAAGACCTCATCGTAGGCTTCCTTGTATTCGGCGATCAGGTCGGTTTCATCTTCATTGGTGTATTCTTCCACGATTGCGTCACGCAAAGCATCCAGGGCATCCTGTTGCTCATGTTTACCATGAAGGGTATCCAGAATGGTGTTGATCTCAGATTCGGCGCGCAGGTGGATCTTCTGTACCAGAGACTCGTCCAGTGTGTACAGTTTGACTTCAGCTTTTGGTTTGCCGATTTCGGCAGCCATCTGAAGTTGTAGATCGATGATTGGCTGCATCGCTGCATGTCCAAACAAAAGGGCTGACACCATGGATTCTTCATCAATCTCGTCAGAAGCGCTTTCAACCATCAGGATGGCATCGCGTGTTCCGGCAATTCGCAGGTCCAGGTCAGATTCCTCAATCTGCTGGTAAGTGGGGTTAGCGATGAGCTCACCGTTGATGCGTCCCACCCGCACAGCTCCGACCGGACCTTCCCAGGGGATATCCGAGATCATCAGTGAGGCGCTGGCTGCATTGATCGCCAGAATATCCAGCGGGTTCTCCAGGTCGGCAGAGAGTGAGAACATCACCACCTGCACCTCGTTCCGCATATCCTGGTTGAACAAAGGACGCAGGGGACGATCAGTAAGGCGTGAGATGAGGATGGATTCAGTGCCGGGGCGGCCTTCACGCCGGAAGAAAGAACCTGGAATACGCCCACCGGCGTACATTTTTTCTTCATATTCCACGGTGAGGGGGAAGAAATCCTGACCCTCGCGTGGTTCCCTGCCCATGGTGGCGGCTGCGAAAACCACAGATTCGCCTAATTGGGCCGTCACCGATCCCCCTGCTTGAGCGGCCAGTTTGCCGGTCTCAAATGTAAATGGACGGCCACCGACGGTGGCAATATATTTCTTACTGGTTGGTTGCATAAAAACTCCCTTTATCGATATCCCACCTGGTCAGGAACTGAAAGCCAATGAAGACCTGCCAGTCTTCGTTATCTTTCAATGCCCAACCAGCGGGAAAATGCCGCACCTGGAGATAAGAAAAACGAGCAGATGGGGGCTGCTTCCATCTACTCGCCTGCGTTCCTACCGGGTGCGGATGTTCAGCTTTTCGGTGATTGCGGCAAACCGGTCGAAATCTGTCTTTCGCAGGTAAGCCAGCAGTCTGCGGCGCTGTCCGACCATTTTGAGCAATCCACGGCGTGAAGCATTATCGTGCTTGTTTCCGCGCAGGTGTTCGGTCAACTGGGTGATCCGTTTGGTGAGCAGTGCAATTTGCACGTCCGCCGAACCAGTATCACCTTCATGAACTGCATAATCAGCAATCACTTTTTCTTTTTCTTCTTTTGTTAAAGCCATGACATTGCTCCTGAAAAGTATTTTGCAAGTCGCCTTCTCCGCAGAACCCCGCAAAGAGGTCGAGTCACTGGCAGTGATTATACCAGAGCTTGGGTTGGATGAAAAGGAAACGATTTGACAGGAAGCGAAATGTCTGGATGTCTTTAAAAGGGAGTCGGGGGACTGACTGTGAGAGCTGCACGCAGTGAAAGCCGCGATTCCTCAGGAAAGGACGGCAAACAGCGGCGTAACAGCCGAAAGAGGTTTTGGTCTTGCGACGATGAGACAATCTGCTTAAGAATAAAAACCGTTTCGTTCGGAGAGCGCCTGGCGAGATTTTCGATGACTGCCTGCAGGATGCTCATCAGGCTCGGATCAACCTTCTTCAGCATCGGAGCGATCATTTCGTAAATCTGGGGAAGATTTTCAAAAGATCGGTCTTGAATCAGGGGAAGCAGGCTGGTCAAACCCAGTGACTTTTCCAGCATCTTGGGAGATATTAGCCATTTTTGGATAATCTCCATCCAGGGATTCTGAGCCCGGGTCCGCAAAGTGAGCGATCCGTTGGAGACGATCGTTTCAATGAACGTAGAGTCGCTGATCGATTCGCACCAGTTCAGCAGCCGGCGGATCACCTGATCGGAGTGGTTTGAAGGCACCCTTCCGAGCAAATTAGACGCAAGCAGGCGAGGTTCTTTGAACGGCTCTTTCCAGAGCAGGTCAATCAGTTGAAGGGTAGCCAGGGGATTTGCCTCGCAGTACCTGCCCAGTTCCCTTTCAAGCAGGCGCATGATGACCGGAGAGAGGTGATATTCCGGCAGCAACACAGACATTCGCCGCGTTGTACCAGGGCGAAAAGTCCGGTCGGCATAACTTTCGAACAAGGCGCGCAGGCTGACCATCAATTCCTGGGGATTGCCGAATTTCGCAGCAACCAGGCTGACTTGCGTGGATAATTTTTCGATCTCTACTGCAGGCATAAGCAAAGGGGGCAGGGGAATGACCTTGCCTCTTATGGATTAATACGCTTTTGAAAAGTACACTTTTTCGGTGGCGTCTCGTCCGCAGACGACGCACTTGCCGTGCCCATCCGGTTGGTCGAAGGGGATGCAGCGGGTGGTGGCTTTGGTATCTTCCTTGACTTTGGCTTCACAGGCAGGATCTCCGCACCACCAGGCAAATGCCCAACCTTCGGCGACAATGCGCTTCAGATCCTCATAGTCGGTGGGCTCGAAAATGTGACTGTCGCGGAAGGCGATGGCTTTCTGCAATAGGTTGGCTTGGATCTCGGCAAGCAGCTCCTTCACCCTGGCAGTGACTTCTGACTGCGGGAGAATGACTTTCCCATCCCGCCCGGGAATATCGCGGCGGGCAGCCATGACGGACCCTTTTTCGACATCCTTTGGTCCCACCTCGAGACGCAGCGGAACACCCCGCATCTCCCAATCATTGTATTTGAATCCGGGGGTCAATTCTGTGCGGTCATCCACCTTGATACGGAAATCGGAAAGCTGAGTCTTGAGTTGATCAATGACCGGCATGACCTTCGATTTTTCTTCGTCGTTGCGGAAAATGGGCACGATCACCACCTGGATGGGGGCGAGCCGCGGGGGCATGATCAGACCCTGATCATCGCCGTGGGTCATGATGATGGCGCCGATGAAGCGTGTTGAAAGACCCCAGGAAGTGGTCCAGCAGTTTTGCAGTTCGTTGTTCACATCCAGGTACTGGATATTGAAGGCTTTGGCAAAATTCTGACCCAGGAAATGTGAAGTACCTGCCTGAAGCGCCTTGGTATCACCCATCATGGCTTCGATGGAGTAGGAATTGACCGCGCCGGCGAATTTCTCAGAGGCGCTCTTGCGTCCCTTGATGACCGGCACTGCTGCCTCCTCAATTGCAAACTGGGCATAAATATCCAGCATGCGGCGGGTTTCCTCCTCAGCTTCCGCCTGAGTGGCATGAGCCGTGTGGCCCTCCTGCCAGTAGAACTCCAGCGTTCGCAAAAACATGCGGGTGCGCATTTCCCACCGTACCACGTTTGCCCACTGGTTGATCAAAATGGGCAGATCGCGGTAGGATTTGACCCATTTGGAATACATGTACCCGATGATGGTTTCCGATGTGGGACGCACCACCAACGGCTCTTCGAGTTTTTCGCCGCCTCCGATGGTCACCACCGCCAGCTCGGGCGAGAAGCCTTCGACATGCTCCTTTTCCTTTTCAAGGAAGGACATGGGAATAAAGAGTGGAAACGCTGCATTGACATGCCCGGTGGCTTTGAACTTGCGGTTAAGGTTGTCCTGGATATTTTCCCAGAGAGACCAGCCGTAAGGGCGCACCACCATGCATCCGCGCACAGGGGAATAATCTGCCATCTCGGCACGCTGGATGACCTGGTTGTACCACTCGGAGTAATTCTCACTTCTGGAAGGGATCTTTTCGTTGCTCATTATTTTGCTTTCCTGATGAATATGATTTGAGATTATTTCAAGTTGCCATTGATCAGATTTGCTGCATCCGTGATCTTGGCTACAAAACGCACGTGTGATCTGTCTGATTCACGGATGTACGATCCTTGTTCGGTGAACAGATCGGTGATCACCTTTTGCCAGCCTTCACCCACCAGGATCAGAGGTTTGCGGACCGGTGAGAGGTTGATGATCATCTGATTCCAAAGAGCGCATATCTCGGTGAGCGTTCCCACGCCGCCCGGTAGGGCAATGGCGGCATCGCAGCCGTCCACCAGGGCATAAAGCCGTTCCCGCAGGGTGGCGAAGTGCCATTCCTCCCTGACCCATTGATTGGCTTTGGTACCCCGCCAGGCTTCAATGTCGTCGCAGGTGGCGCCGATGACATGGGCACCGGCTTCACAGGCACCCCTTGACGCAGCTTCCATGGTGCCAATATAGCCGCCGGTGAGGATGACATGCCCGGCTTTTCCCAGAAGGAAACCCAGCTGCCGGGCTTCTTCATATGCAGGTTCCCCTGGACGGGGAGAGGCGCCGCCAAATATGGATACTTTCATTCAGACCTCAAAATGATCTACCAGTTCAGTTGCAAGTGACCTGATTATACAGGATTCAAACCGCTTCGTGTGCATCCTGGAATGATAACGGGAAATCCATCGGAGGACGGATCAGGATATGGAGCTGCCTGGAGGTTGCATCTTATCCTGGTCCCATTCGCGAGCGTAATTGGTCTCCAGTTTGCGTTTGACTGCAGTTTCAAGATCAATTTGAAAAACACTTGCCAGCTGGAGTAAATATAGGGTCACATCTGCCAGTTCACTTTCCAATTCGCTCTGTGATTGAGTGCTTTCCCGCCATTGAAAATGCTCCAGCACTTCCGCAGATTCCAGACACAGGGAAATTGCCAGATTCTTGGGGGTTTGAGGTCTGGGGCTGCCGGATTCATACCAGCCTTTCGATTTGACAAAGCGATTCATTTCTTCTGTGAGCTGTTTGAGGTCCATTTCACCTGTCCTTATCGAGTGCTTTGAGTGCCGCATTCGCAGAAATTACCTGTTCGGGGTGCCAACCGG
>DNOU01000087.1:0-868 GCA_003501835.1 Anaerolineaceae bacterium
GGGTTGTCCTGCCCGGTGGGTTCCAACCTTTTGAGATCCACCAGGGCATTGACCGGAAGATCATCCAGAGGGATCTCCATGTCTGCAACAAGCGTTGGTTGAAGACCTTTTGCCGCAAGTTCCCTCTCTGCAATCTGGTTCAGCCTTTCCACCAGGAAATCGCGGTTTTCCATCGCCACTGTGAACCCCGCTGCCATACTGTGACCACCGTGACGGACGAGCAGATCTGCACACTCATCCAGCGCCCTGGTGATATGAAACTCGGGAATGCTCCGGCAGGAAGCTCTGATCACGCCCTCCTCCTCAGCGGTCCCAATGATTGCCGGCCGGTAGTAATTTTCGACCAGCCTGGAAGCCACCAGACCCATGATCCCTGAACCGGATTTGGTCTCGTACCTTGTATAGTCAAATTCCGCCAGGGAAAAGTTGCTGATCAGGAATTTTCCTTCAAGGTCGCCAACCTGATCTGCGACCCAGATCTGCAGATCTTTTGTCAGTTCCTGGCGCCCTGAATTCTGATTGTCCAGTTTTTGGGCAACCGACCCGGCTTCCAGAACATCCTTTGTGACAAGCAGTTTATATGCCAGCAGCGCCGAGTCCATTCGACCGGCAGCATTCAAACGAGGACCCAAAATAAAACCAATATCCCCGGCGCTTACGATCGAAGGATCCTTACGTGCAACCCGCAGCAGGCTGCCCAGGCCCAATCTTCGTCCTTGCCGAATGAGCTGCAGACCTCTCTTGACGAGGGTACGGTTCTCGCCGTTGAGGGGAACGATGTCTGAAACGGTTCCCAGTGCCACAAGGTCCAGCCACTCCTCGGCGTTCCTGCCGCTGCCTTTTCGGCGTTCGAACAAAGCCTGGGCAA
>DNOU01000087.1:981-3229 GCA_003501835.1 Anaerolineaceae bacterium
AGCACTTCCGTCATCAATGCAGTTGCAGTTACCCCATCGACATCATAATCACCATAGACTGCCACCGTCTCACCCGATTCTGCAGCACGGAGCAATCTCTCAACCGCAGGTTCCATATCCGCCATGTGGAAAGGGTCTTCCACTTCAAAACCACCATTGAGGTAGCGTTCCGCGTCTGCAGCATTCGCGACGTTTCGATTAAAAAGAAGCTGGCGCATGAAAGGAGAATAAGCGCCCAGGGTATCGCTGGCATCTGCGGTCAGCGGTGGAAGAACCTGCCATTTCTTGGATTGCATCACCTGCATGTGAAAGACACCACCTACTCGTCGAAATAATAGCGGGGTACGCGGGCTGCCAACCCGCAAACCACATCGTAATTGATCGTGCCCCAGGAAGCGCCAACCTCTTCAGCACTTAAGAACGCATCTCCCTGCCTGCCCACCAGTACCACTTCGTCACCCAGTCGGGCATCCGGGATGGTATCCAGCGCATACATGGATTGGTCCATGCACATACCGCCCAACTGGGAAACTCGTATTCCATGGATCAGAGCCTGATTGCCCAACTTACGGCGCAGTCCGTCTGCATACCCCACGGCGCAGGCGCCCACCTTTTCATACCCTTGGGTGATGTAGCGGTGGTTGTAGCCCACACCTGAGCCTGGCGGAAGCGTTTTGATCGAAACCAGGCGGGTTTTCCAGGTGAGCGCAGGTTCAAAATCGGCAGGAAGAGGCACATCTTTCGAGGGATGCAAGCCATAGACGGCGATACCCGGGCGAACCGCATCGTAGGCTGCCTGGGGGTACTTGAGCGTTCCGGCAGAGTTTGCAGCATGGATCAGGCTGGGCCTGAAGCCTGAAGCTTCCAGGTCTGCGATCACTTTATCAAATTTGGCGATTTGACCTTCTGTCGTGGCAGTGTGGATGTCATCAGCGCTGGAAAAATGAGTGAACAACCCTTCCACGAGCAGATTCTTCGTGATACGCAGCTGATTCACGAAGGTTGCCGCGTCCTCCGGGAAAACCCCCAGTCTTCCCATGCCGGTATCCACCTTGACGTGCAGCCTGAGCGGCTGCGGTTCCCCCACCATCGCCAATGCATACGCCTGAGCAGCATCCTGCCGAAAGACAGTCAGGCTGACGTTCAAGCGGGCTGCTTCAGTGGCGTGCTCGGGTGCGGTGTACCCCATAACCAGGATGGGGGCATCGATCCCCGCCAATCTCAATGCCAGGGCTTCTTCAAATCGGGCTACGCATAAGCGCTCAGCCCCTCCCTCGAGAACAGCTTTCGAAACTTCGATCAGACCGTGACCATACGCATTTGCTTTGACCACAGCCATCACCGGTTTACCTGAAATGAGATGAAGTCGTTGTACATTGCGGCGGATTGCCCCCAGATTGATTTCCAACCATATCGTATCTGCGCTTGTATTCATGAACCTAGTATAAACGACCTCCAAACCTCGGGCAAGGCACATGCATGAGTTTACACCCTCGCGAATCCGAAAAGCCAATTTGTGGGCTATAATCGCTTTTTATGGATGCCTCTCCTTTCACATTTGATCTGGATGCCACCGAAGTCACTGCCAGGGCAGGCACTTTTCACACCCCCCACGGCGATATTGAAACACCGGTATTCGCCCCGGTAGGCACCCAGGCGACGGTCAAGGCTGTGACCCCTGATCAGCTCACTGCCACGGGTGCCAGCCTGGTACTTGCCAACACCTATCACCTTTATCTTCGCCCAGGGGCTGAGCTGGTGGCGGAAATGGGCGGTCTGCACGAATTCATGCAGTGGCAAAAACCCATGCTCACCGATTCGGGCGGATTCCAGGTTTTCTCGTTATCAGCCATCCGCAAAATTGATGGCGACGGCGTGACCTTCAAGAGCCATATTGACGGCTCAATGCACCGGTTCACCCCCGAAAGCTCCATTGGGATTCAGGAAAAATTGGGGGCTGATATCATCATGGCATTCGACGAATGCGCACCGCCATATGATGAAACCTACAACCGTGAAGCCATGAAGCGTACACACGCCTGGGCAGAACGCTGCCTGAAAGCCAAAACCAGGTCAGACCAGGCGCTTTTTGGAATTGTCCAGGGTGGTGTGTTTCCTGAAATGCGTCGTGAATCTGCCCGCATCATCTCCAGCCTGGACTTTCCCGGATATGCCATTGGGGGTCTTTCAGTGGGCGAGACCAAACCCGAAATGCACTCCATAATCGAACTGGTCAATGAGATCCTGC
>DNOU01000209.1:0-2045 GCA_003501835.1 Anaerolineaceae bacterium
ATTACCTGTTCGGGGTGCCAACCGGATTCAGTGATCATCTTCGTCAAATGTGCAAGAACCACTGCCTGATCCGCTGCGCTCAGGCTGGAAAATAACCTGCGTATTTGATCAGGTTCGCGGGAAAGGATGACTTCCCAGCTATTTTCAAAGAGAGAGGAATCCATATGCACATCCCCATTTCTAACGGATCAAAGATTATCAGTGAAGAGGGCAGGCGTCAAGAACAAATGGACAGAACAAATGGAATGGGATGAAAATAGCTTATTGCCTGCCCGCTTGTGGATTCGTCAATGAGTCGATGAAACAAGAATGATTCCCCATTCCCGGCAGGAGCCCGGCGCACTGTAGCTCTACGTTTACCCACAAACAAACGCTGCGTAAGAAAGAAAAGCAGCCCCAAGAACGGGCTTCAACGGGAATCTAAAAAGGGGACTGTCTCGAAGGAGATAGCCCCTTTTGGGAATCTGCCGACTTTACTCTTCCTTCTTTGATTCGAGTTCCTTGGTGCGGGCATCGATGATCGGCTGTGCGATATGCTGGGGCACGACTTCGGTGTGATCGAATTCCATGGTGAACACGCCGCGGCCGCCGGTGATGGAACGCAGCGTTGTGGTGTAGCGCAGCATTTCCGCCAGGGGCACGGTCGCTGAAACCACTGAACGTCCATGCTCGGTTTCCATGCCCATGATGCGTGCACGCCGGGTGTTCAGGTCGCCCATCACATCGCCCATGTTGGCTTCTGGAACCGTGATCTTGACCAGCATGATCGGTTCCCTCAGCACCGGGTTGGCATCTTTCACCGCCAGTTTGAAGGCTTCACGGCCAGCCACTTCGAAGGCCACGGGTTTGGAGTCCACGGGGTGTTCCTTGCCGTCAAATACAGATACATGCACACCTGAGACAGGGTAGCCGGCGATGACACCTTCCTTCATCACGGTCTGGATTCCTTTTTGGATGGAGGAGGAATAGGATTGCGAAATGGCGCCGCCGAAGACATCCCAGGAGAAGTCATACTCTTTATCGGCGATGGGGGACACTTTTAAATGAACTTCACCGAACTGACCCGATCCGCCAGTCTGTTTCTTGTGACGGTACATGGCTGAGGCGGGTTTGGTGATGGTTTCCTGGTAAGGCACCTTGGGTTCGGCAATGTTGACACCCACCTGGAACTTGGATTCTGCCCGGCGGATGGCCACATCGATATGCTGGTCACCCATCCCCTGCAGGATCATCTGCAGCGTGGTGGGGTCGTTCTGCCAGCTGAGGGTCATATCCTCTTCCACCAGGCGGGTGAGGGCAGCGGACATCTTGGTGGAATCTGCCTGGGTCTTGGGGAAAAGCGCCACCCGGTAAAGGGCGTGCGGGTATTCAGGGATGGGCAGGGTGAGCGGGTGATTCTTATCGCAAAGAGTGTTGGTGGTGAGCGTTTCGCTCAGTTTTGGCACGATGCAGATATCGCCTGCGTGCACGTTCTTGACTGCAAGGGTTTCCTTGCCGCGGGGAATATAGACATTTCCCAGGCGTTCTTCGGTGCCCTGTGATTGATTCCAAATTCGCGAATCCGGAGCCAAAGTACCGGAATAAACCCGCAGATAGGTTTGTTTTCCCACAAAGGGGTCTGCTGTGGTTTTCCAGACATACACTGCCAGAGGACCGCTGTCCTCTGCGGTAAGGGTCTCGTCGCCTGCTTTTCCAGCAGCAACGACAGCAGGTGCGTCCCTGGGTGAGGGAACCAGGTCGATCATTCCCTGCAGGAAGGGGGCAAGGCCGATTTCAGCGCTGCCTGCAGCAACGAAAACAGGAACATGGCTGCCAGAAACAACGACTGCCTTAAGACCTTTGATCACTTCTTCGTCGGTCAACGAACCAGATTCGAAGTATTTCTCCATCAGGGCGTCACTGCCTTCGGCTGCCGCTTCCACCAGCCTGGTGCGTCCTTCCTCAGCTGCCGCTTTGAATTCGGCAGGGATTTCCACGGCTGTCTTACCATCGCCTTTGTAAGCTTTCATTGTGAGCAGGTCGATCACACCCTGGAAAGACTGCTT
>DNOU01000209.1:2106-6500 GCA_003501835.1 Anaerolineaceae bacterium
CCGACAAAATCGGTGTAACCCGGGGTATCCAGAAAATTGATCTTTGTATCCTTGTATTCCACGGGTATTACCGAAGTATAAAGAGAAATCTTGCGGCGAATTTCTTCGTCATCGAAATCGGAAACCGTGGTCCCGTCTTCAATTTTCCCCATGCGGGTGGTTGCCCCGGTGAAATGGAGCAAAGCCTCGCATAAAATCGTCTTCCCTGCACCACTATGAGACGCCAACGCAATGTTGCGAATGTGTTCAGTCGAGTACTCTTTCATGAAAGGTCCTTCTATTTATTTGAGATGGTTTCAATGGTCTAATTCTAAAGGATGGATGCTTTCTTGTCAAAGTCGATTTCGCAGCCAGACGATGTTCGGCGNNTTCCACTGACCAGGGGATTCCTCCGTGATGGCCTGGAGATTACAGCCGGACCGGATCGGCAGACGATCCTGGATCGCCTGCAATGGCAGCAGCCATTGGAATGACCGGCTAGATAAAGCGGTTATTGTTGCGCAGCAATTTCTCCATACGCCAGGACGGCTCGCGGACGGTTTGCCAGTTGCCCCTGTCATCGATGTAAGACCAGACACCTGGCTCTTCAGCCACCACCTGAAACCCCAATCGTTTGTAGAGACGCACGGCGTCCGGATTATCCTTACCGACATTCAAAGTCAACCGGGTGAAGCGTTTTTCCAGAAGATAATTCTCCAGCACATTGACGATCTTTGTTCCCAATCCCAGGTTGCGATACTCTGGACGGATGCGAAAAGAGAACAGATATGCCCTCTGCCAGCCGTCTGCCAATTCGGGACGGTCGCAGATCAGTTGTAGAAAAACCTGACCGATGATGCCTTTCTCTGGCAGCTCAGCCACCCACATGATGGTCAACCCCCGAACCATCCTTTCGTAGGTATCGGCATAAAGATTGTGAAAGTGTTTGAATTCACCGTCCCATTCCAGCGCCGGCAGGTCTTCCTTCCGCAGCTGACGAATGATCACATTGTCCAGGATCCCCTGGCTGGCAACTTCTGCGTTTTTATCAACCATGAGTGATCCTCTTTGGGTTCAGGATCTTCTGCAAAAGGGCTTCTTCTTCTTCACGGGAATGGATCAATCCATCCAACCAGCCATTGCGCAATGCATCAATGGCTTCACGATACAATGGTCCGGGAGGTATGCCCATGTTCACCAAGTCGCTTCCACTGATCCCTGGTTTCACTTTGCTCCAGTGCGTAATGTACGCAGCAAGAAGGTCCCGCAGTTTTTGATTGCTGGTGAGCAGGTATACAGCGTAGAGTGCATAGTTTGGCAATCCATCCAGGAGACGGACGATTTCGCTTGGTTTCCTGTCAATCAGTGTCTTGCGGACTGTCCACAGCTCATTGGCTTCGAGAAGGCTCTTCACGATGCCAGCAGGCAGGCGCAACCTTGCAGAGATGGCTGCCGCAGTTTCTCTTTCCATGGGTATGAACCAAACAGCATAGGCCAGGGCATGCCGGATGGGGATGCTGCCTTCGGATTCTGGCAGATTCCACCTGGCTCCCAAAGGTTCATTCAAGGCGCTGTTCAAAGCTGCATTTTGGGTGGAATCCCATACCAGATCAGGTTGTATGTTGCAAAGCAGATCCAGTTTTTGCATTCGTTCAAGCATTTTTACAGCCAGGGGTTCATCAAAAAGGAGGTCGATTTCGTGACGCAGCCGTTCGCCGCTAACCTGTTTGAGCAAGGGTCGTGCCTCGGTCATCAACTGGCGTGTGCGGTCTTCAATCTTAAACTGAAAACGTTGTTCGAACCGCACAGCCCTCAGCATGCGGGTGGGGTCATCAACGAATGAAAGTGAGTGCAGCACCCTGACCAGTTTCTTCTGGATGTCCGCCAGACCGCCCCAGTAGTCGTAAAGCTCACCATAATGCCGACCATCCAGGCGCAGGGCGAGGGTGTTAATGGTGAAGTCCCGCCGGTGCAAATCGAGCTTGATGCTGGAACGCTCCACGGTAGGTAAGGCGCTTGGATGATCATAGAATTCGGTGCGTGCGCTGACGAGATCGAGCGATTCGGGTAATTCGTCGCCATTTCCTTTTTCACTCGAAAGCAGGTGCATCAGTTGCGATTTGATGCCAGTGATCAGCCACTTGGCAGTACCGAAGCGTTTGTGACTGGTCACCTTGCCGCCGAATTTTGCGGAGAGTTTCCTTGCCAGATGAATGGCATCTCCTTCAACCACAATATCAAAGTCGGTTGAGGGGCGTTCCAATACCAGGTCGCGGACAAAGCCGCCGACGATGTAGATTGCCATGCGCTCTTCGAATGCCTGGTTGGATACCAGCTTTAACAAAGCCAGCCGCAGGGGAGGCAGGGCTCTTTCCAGGCGGGCAGCATAATTGACCTGGCCTGGAATTGGAATCTCACCCTTGGGTAGAGAATTCAAGAGGTCTGTGCGGGTAACAATGCCGATCACCTGCCGCGATTGCGGGTCAATCACAGGGATTTGTCCCCAGCCGGTGGTTGCCATCAGGGTTTGCAGCTCATCCAGGGTGGATGAGGGCATCAGAAAATATTCGCCTGCTTCCATCAGGCTGCCGGCGGTGGATTTGAGCCGGTGGGAGAGAGCCCGGTCCACTGCGCGGCGGGTGAGCAAGCCAACCACCCGACCGCCTTCGATCACCGGAAAGCCCTCATACCCGTAACGCTGCATCAGATATGCAGCTTCTTCAACGGATGTGTCACTGGAAATCAGGGTTGGCTTGCGCGACATGATCTTCCCCACAGTAAGTGAAGGTTTGATGAACGTGGGAAGAAGGGCGATCAACCTGGCACGATTCTCCTCCAGGGCATCCGGTTCCCGTACCTTCGCCTCGGGTGTATTAATCAGCGCCGCTGCAGCCCGGTCATGACCGCCACCGCCAAACTCAGCAGCCACCTTTGCCACATTAATCTGATCGGAAGTGGATCTTGCCACCAGGCGGATGCCTTCAACCGTACGGACGAAGATGAAAAGCGCATCCGGATCCAGCAGGTCGCGTAATTTATGGGCGACGCTGGAGATTTCCTCGGTCATTTCAGGTGCTTCTGCCGTCGCAACCAAAATATGCTTGCCGTGAATGGTCAGATTTTGGGTGTTTGCCAGTAAACGATCAGATAGCTTTAACTGCTCTTCCGAAAGAGAAGGATTCAAGAATTCAGCTGCAATTTTGAGATTTGCGCCATGCTCGAGCAAATACGCGGCTGCTTTGACATCCCGGGGGGTTGTGGAGGCGTAAGTGAGCGAGCCTGTGTCTTCATAGATACCCAGGAGAAGAAGGGTCGCTTCGATCATATTCAGACTGCCATTTTGTTCCCTCAGGGCATCCACCAGGATCGTGGTGGTTGCTCCTGTTTTCTCGATGGTGACCTTCCAGTCCGTTGGAATATCGGGTCGCAGGAGATGATGGTCCACCACCGCGATCTGAGTATGCCGGGTAATGCCCTTTAATGTGACCATCGCCTGGGTGTCCACCAGGGTTACAGATTCCACTTTTTCTGAGGGGAGATCACGGGTATCGACAAAGGTGAGTTCAGCCCCGTAGAGGTTCATGAATTTCCTGACATTGCGATTCAAACGGTTGGGAAGTACGGGGATCAATGAATCATTCAGGTGCGAAGCCGCCAGCATTGAAGCCATCGCATCGAAATCCGCCTGCTCATGCGTCAGGATGAGTTCCATTCATAAATTGTAGCACCAAGCACCAACAACCTGTCAACATCAAGCAAATTGCAAGAGCTCAATACCTGAATTGGTTTGCAGAATTGTGACAATCCTTGCGATTTCACATCAAAATAGGTATGATTGGCGGTTGATAATGGACGCAAGAGGGCTGACTATAAATGGATGGGAATAAGAAAGTATTACTGGCAGTTTTTGCTCACCCAGATGATGAAACTTTTGGCATGGGTGGAACCCTGGCACACTATGCTCATCAGGGTGTCGAAGTTCATCTCGTTTGCGCAACCCGCGGTGAGGTGGGTGATGTACCCCCTGAAATGCTAAAAGGCTTTGACTCGGTGGCTGAATTGCGGGAAAACGAATTGCGTTGTGCTGCATCCACACTGGGTATCAAAGAAGTTCACTTTTTGAATTACCGCGATTCTGGCATGCCGGGATCCGCGGACAATACACATCCGAATGCGTTGGCTGCCCAGGACGTTCAAAAGGTTGCGGCGGAGGTGGTGCATTACATCCGGCTGCTGCAGCCTCAAATCGTGGTGACATTCGATCCCATCGGCGGTTACCGACATCCAGACCACATCGCCATTCAGCGTGCCACCGAGAAAGCATTCTATGCTGCCGGCGACCCCAATTACACGATCGATCCCCAGCCGCCGTACGCACCGGCAAGGTTGTATTTCAATACCATGCCCAAGACCAT
>DNOU01000209.1:6603-18842 GCA_003501835.1 Anaerolineaceae bacterium
GGTGGAGCTCAAATTACCGGGGGGTTCATGGGGGCGATTCGCAGGACTTTTGCAGCCAGGGAAAACTATATGCGCGCCTTTCCTGAACCAAATGGGCACCGTGAGAAGGATCTTTTTGAAGGTTTATAAAGGATGACCTTGAAGGAATGAAGACAGGAGCGAAAGCTCCTGTTTTTCATGACGGAAGGGTGGCTGACCTGGCAGGTGCATGGAGCGGGTAGAAACCCAAAATTCAGGTGAGTCAATGAACGACTCACAGGATGATAAAGATGGCAGGTCAGGCTCCAGCAAGGCTTCCGAAAAGTTCAAAAAAGAGTGGAACGAAACCGGCAATCTTCCGCAGCACCGGATCCGCATTTGACAAATTCATTCATTCCACCACCATGGAATGAACCAGTGGAGGCAAACTCGATCGAATGCTTTCGAAGTTAATCCCCCTGGATATCTTTTGGCTCGGTTTCGAGCTCGAGAAATTCTCCAGTAGCGATGAAATAGGTTCGTTCGCAGATGTTGGTTACCCGGTCTGCCATGCGTTCGAGATTATGCGCCACCCAAAGCAGCAGATTCATGTGATCGAGAATGGCAGGCTTTTCCAGCATGGTATGGACGATAAAATGCTGTGCCTGGATGAACAATTGGTCGACCTGATCATCATCAGCAGGGATAGCTCTGGCAGTCTGAAAATCCTCGCTGACGAAAGCGGCCAGAGCCCGGTGGAACATGTTCACCGCCTTTTCAGCCATGAGTTCAAATTCCTTAACGGGGATGGGCAATTCAATGTCTTTCAGGTTGATAACCACCTTGCAGATGCCCTTGGCGTAATCTCCCATGCGTTCCAATTCTGAGGAGATCTCCAGCATGGCGGCGAGCAGCCGCAGATCGTGAGCCAGCGGCTGCTGGGTGGCGATCAAGATCAACACTGCGCTTTCCACTGCATAGCGTTTTTCATTGATCTGCCGGTCATTGTTGTAGATCAGACGTGCAGCATTGATATCGCGGTTCTTCAGCGCCTGAACTGCCTGAAGTGTGGCCTGTTCAACCATGCTGCCCATTACCAGTAATTCGTCCTGGATCAGGTGGATCTGAAGGTTTAAATTCTCACGCGCCATAGGTGACCTCTTTTCGCTTAACCATACCGTCCGGAAATATAATCTTCAGTTGTTTTATTGCGGGGATTGGTAAAAATCTGGCTGGTTTCACCATATTCTACCATCACCCCTGCCCGGTCAGGTGCCATTGAGAAGAAGGCAGTGTAATCAGAAGCCCGACCTGCTTGCTGCATGTTGTGCGTCACAATGATGATCGTGTAGTTGACAGAAAGAGTGCGCATCAGGTCTTCAATTTTGAGAGTGGCGCTGGGGTCCAGGGCTGAACAGGGTTCATCCATGAGGATGATTTCGGGTTTCACTGCAAGGGCTCGCGCAATGCACAATCTTTGCTGCTGACCTCCAGAGAGCGATAATGCACTTTTGCCTAACGAGTCTTTGACTTCGTCCCATAGAGCTGCCTGTTGAAGGCTTTCTTCGACCAACGAATCGAGCTTTCCGCGGATTCCATTGACTTTTAAACCCCAGGCAATGTTATCGTAGATCGATTTTGGAAAGGGATTGGGTCTTTGGAACACCATACCAATTTGCTGGCGAATGCGTACCGGATCCACTTTTGGATCGTAGATATTCTCGCCATGAAAGAGGACGCTTCCAGTGATCCTCGCTCCGGGGATGAAGTCATTCATACGGTTAAAGCAGCGTAGAACCGTGCTTTTCCCACAGCCCGATGGTCCAATAATGGCAGTGATCTTTCGCGGTTCAAAATTCAGTGAAACCCCCTTCACAGCCCGGAAATTTCCGTAATAAATGTCCAGATCGTGGGTGCTGATCGCATAATCCCGCGTCGATTCCTGATTTTCTACCAAGTAGTACTCCCAAAGACAGGTGTTGTTTGTGTGACTTACCTTCCAATTATAATTGCGAGCGCATTTTCTCGCCTTCTTTGCCGGCGAACATCCCCGAATCAGCCTGCGAGAGGCAGACTGAAGGTGAAGGTACTGCCCTGACCTTCCACGCTCTCCACCCAGATCTTTCCGCGATGGGCTTCTACGGTGTGCCGCGCGATGGAAAGACCCAGGCCGGTGCCGCCGGTGGTTCTGGCTTTGTCGGTCTTATAAAAGCGCTCGAAGATGCGATCGAGATCTGCAGGCTTGATTCCCACACCAGTATCGCTGACAGATACTTCCAACATGTTGGACGCGACCCGGGCTTCCACCATGATTGCACCTCCCGGCGCGGTGAATTTTATCGCATTATGAAGCAGGTTGACCACCACTTCCTGTATGCGTGGAGCATCTGCCAGAACGTGCGGCAGCGATTCCTGATATCCAGTGGACAATTTGATCCCTGCGCGATCAGCCTGCGGCTTCATGCGTTCCACCGAAGGTTGTAGAAAAGTCAATGGATCCACCGGTGAAATATTGAAGGGTACTTTTCCACTCTCAATTTTTGCCAGTTCCAAAAATTCTTCCACCATCTGGGTCATATTGTCGATTTCGTCATTCATCAGGAAGAGGAAATGGCTGGCATTTTTAGGATCGTCCGGCAAACTTTCCTGGGCGGTCTCTGTCAATGCTTTGAGGGATGCCAGCGGGGTCCGCAGCTCATGGGAGGCGTTGCTGACAAAATCCCTGCGGATGGATTCCAGCCTGCGCAGCCGGGTAAGATCTTGCACCAGGATGAGCGTTGCCCCCGGCATTGACGCTCCAAGCGATGACGCGATCACCTGCAGATAGCGCTTTTCAAGGAGCAAATCAAGAGTCGCCTCCTCGGTTTTCCCGCTGTCGACACTTTTCATCCAGAGGTCATAGACCTGGTGGTTGCGGATCACTTCGATGAGCGAAGGATGATTGGCAGGCACCTGCTTTACATCAAACAGATCCATGGCAGCTTCATTGATCAATTCCACAGTGCCTTCACGGGAAATGATGATGGCTCCATCGGTCATGTTCGAGAGCACAGCATCAAGGGTAGCCTGCTCGGATTTCAGATTTGAAATTTCTGTATTCAAGCGGGTGATGAGATCGTTAAAGGAGGTGGTCAATACGCCAATTTCATCATTTTCCAGATTGGCAGGCAGGGTCGCCAATTCCTGGCCCTGTGAAACGGACTGCACCTGGGCTGTAAGCCGCCTGAGTGGGTTGATGCCCCGGGAAGTAAGCAAGACTGCCAGGGCGATGGCGATCAATACGGCAGTCAGCATGATCCCCAAATTGACATTGGTGATCGTGCGAATTTGCTGGTGCAGGAGCGAGGTCGAAATCGACAGACGCGCAACCCCGATGATCTTGCTGCCATCTTTTATGGGTACTGCCGCGTAAAGCAATTCGTCATTCAAAGTGACACTTTGGCGAATTTCGGTATCCGATCTGCCGGAAAGGGCAGCCTGCACTTCAGGGCGCAGCAAATGGTTCTCCAGCAACAGCAACGGAGCTGCAGATTCTCCAATAACGGTTCCATCAGGCAGAATGATGGTCACCCGGACGTCGGAATTCTCCTTTTGCGATAGGGTCAATGTTTGAACATCGGAATAGGGAGCTCCTTTCAGGATCAGGGGAGCAGCATTGTCTGCATAAAGGTGTGCCATTTGCAACAGCCTCTGCTCCCAGTTCTGAGTCGCGAAGTCAAAGACAGCGGTGGATACGAAGATGTTGATGATGACCAAAGAAAGCAGGAGAAGAATGAGAAACGGTAAAACCACTTTCCAGGCATAAGGTAAGCTTTTCATCTTTTCCTCAGCTTTCAAAACGGTAACCGGCACCCCGTAATGTGACCAGACGGGTGGGGTTTGATGGGTCTTGTTCAATCTTCTGCCTTAGCCAGCGCACGTGAACATCCACAGTGCGGGAATCGCCAGAAAAATCCCACCCCCAGATTTCCTGTATGAGCGTATCGCGCGAGATTGCCTTCCCAGGATGCTGCATGAAGTACTTGAGCAACTCATATTCCTTGGGGTTGAGTTCCAGCTCCGCGCCTTCCAGTTTGACCATGTGGCGGATGGTATCCATTTCCAGGTTCCCAAAAACCAGGGGCGGGGCATCTGGTGTCGAATCCTGGGGTTTGACACTCATTTCCTCACGAATCAGGCGGACCCTTCGCAGCATGGCTTTGACGCGTGCCAGCAGCTCGCGCATGCTGAACGGCTTGGTCATGTAATCATCCGCTCCAACTTCCAACCCCACCACCCGATCGATTTCATCATCCCTGGCAGTTAACATTAGAATGGGGATGTTGCTTTCCTGGCGCAGCGTGCGAGCCACTTCAAAACCATCCATGCCTGGAAGCATGATATCCAGGAGGATCAAATCGGGATGATTCTTTCGAGCAGATTCGAGAGCGGTGTGACCATCAGCAGCGGAATCCACGAGATATCCCTGTCGTTCCAGGTTGTACACCAGGCTTTCAAGAAGGGCTTTTTCATCGTCCACGACCAGAATTCGTTCGCTCATTGGTTCCTGCCTAAATTCATCAACTTCTCTTCCATTATTGCAGAGAATTGCTCACGATTAAAGTACTTTTCCACATGCAAACGGGCATTGACACCCATTTTCCGGCATAATTCGGGTGATTGGCTCAATTTCAGTATGGCTTCGGATAGGGCTGCCGGATTGCCAGGCGGCACAAAGACACCGCTGTCTGATTCCTCGATCACCTTGCGGATCACGCCATCGATACAGCACAAAGTGGGACGACCAGCCGCCATGTAATCAAAGATTTTATTGGGATAGGTCGTCTTGTACATTTCAAGAGGTTTCAAAATGGCGATGCAGGCGTCCGATGCGGCGAGAACTTCGCTCATCTCATTTTTAGCCACAGGAGGTGAAAAATACACATTGGACAGGTGTTTATCTGCCGCATATTTTTGAAGGTGCTCCCTTTCCTTTCCATCGCCGATCAGAACAAATTTTACATTTTGATTTTCACGCAGGATAACGGCGGTGTCCAGCACCACGATCAAATCATTTGACAAGCCGAAGGCACCCGCGTAAAGCACGACAAAAGCATTTTCAACTTCCCATTGCTTTCGATAGCTGACTCCGTGGGAATGGGGGTCGAACATGTCAGGATTCACCCCGTTGGGAATGAGGACCACCGATCTGGCTCCGCGTGAATGGACGGGATCGATAAAACCGGGAGAGTTCACTACGAGCAGGTCACTGTGCCGGTACAGGAATGATTCCAACCAGAGGGAAAGACGGATGAGGACCGGATTCTTCAGGACGCCCACCGCTATCGCAAATTCAGGCCACAGGTCGCGCACTTCGAAAAGCAGGCGCACCCTTTTCAACCGTGCGAGCATCCAGGCGGTAAATCCCTGAAAGATGGGCGGAGTGGTACCCCAAACCACGGATACATTTTTGATGCTGCACCCCACCCAGAACGAAGAGAACATAAAGCTGAAGAAGCTGAATACCCGGTGAACGAAACTGCGGTGAAGCGCTGAATAGGTGTAAGTCCGCAGGATGGTGATCCCTGGCTCAGGTTCTTCTCGATTCACCCAATGAATGCGGTCAACTGCAGATTTACCGGTAAGGTAGCTTACTGGACTGGCAATGATGGTCACCTGGTGGCCGTGCCTGGCAAGGTACTGAGCCATTTCATAATGGCGGGTCCCGCCAGCTTCGTTGAGGCCGGCAAACGCCTGGTGTATAAGCAGCACATGCATGAATTGATTTTATCCTTATTTGGGGGAGAGGGTGTTCAGTTTCCAGGTGGAAACGAATCGAAGGGGTGCAGAAAATGGGCTGCTCACCACCATGGACAGGGCAGGAATTTTGGCGCAATAGGTGGGCGAGTACCATCCCCGGGTAGGGTCATCCTTTGTTCCGGCAATCGTTTCTCCAGCACGGACCAGCGAGATCTGTAGGTCGGAATCCTGCCCGGCAGGAAGATCAGCAGCGATCTCGAGATTGATGCTGCGGTCATTCTGATCCAGGAAAATACCCTTTGAAACGAGCTTGAAGCCCCAATCCGGGAGCAACCAATGGAGATCAGCCCTCCCCGGTTTTTTCATAATCCCGATGGGAATCAGTTCGTCAACGACCTTGAATCCTTTGCCAGGGAGGAAAGTGAGGTTGCGAATATGACGAATCGGAGGATCGGTACGCCAGATCATGAAAGCTGACCGCGAATTTTCGTCAGTCTGTGGTGTGTACTGTGCATTTGTCCACTTCAACCATAAAAAACGACCGGTGCGCAGCATCTGATCCTGCCCGTCAATGGAGACCGTGTTGTGGACGCAGGTACGAGCAAGAGCATTATCCCAGGGCGGTGGAGCATTGTACAGGTAGCTGCCAGCATCCAGGGCGATGTTTACACCTTCCCACCAAAGATCGACTGCAAGCTGATCCGCGTGGGCGGGACGGGAGTGGAAGGTGACCGCTCGCAAGGTTCCCCAACACTTTTCATCTCCGACACGGTGAGTGGAATGAATAAAATTTGAGACCAGGGGCGGATTCTGATCTGAATTTGGAAGCGGAATTCCCAACACCAGGGCAAGCGCATCCCAGGGTCCGGGAGGATAAGCGGGGTGGTGAAGAAAGGCAAGACTTGCCGCCTGCAGCGTGGGACGTACATCTCCATAATCAGATGCGCCAAACGGAAGCAGGAAGGTGCCGTCATTATGCCCCAGGTTGGATGCGCTGCCGCTGACCGGATCTGTGAATTCCTCCAACCAGTGGGTGGCAGCAGCCAGACGCCCAAGAACGGATTTGCTGATCACGCGTCTGTTTTTCTGCGCATAGGCATAATATACCAGGGAGAGCTGCAGAATCATTCGATGATAATTGGTGCTGTGCTGGCTGTAAGTACCCTCCGGCTCTACCTGGGTGAGAAGAGCATGCTCAAATTCGCCAAATCCGATCTCCGTCCAGCGCTTTGCCAGGGGGTGCCGGCCGGAAAATAATGTGCCTGCCATGATCAAGCCCAGGGCTTCCGAGAGCAGGTGGTTGTTGTTTTGCGAACGGGCATAATCCAGTGTGGCACTGATCCGGCGGGCTGATTGTTCAACAAGCCAGGTCAGCGCTTGCACCCGTTCTTTTGTCGTGGAGGGAAGGTTTTCAAAGCACTGCCAGGCAAAAAGCATGGGCAGCAGGCGAAGTGCCACTTCCTGGGCGGATGACCAATTGGGTCCGCTGTTCACCGGGTTGTGGCTGGTAAACTGCTCAAGATTCTTCCAGAAGCGTTCTGCATATCCCGCATCACCACTTACCTTTCCAGCCACTGCCAGTGAATAAACCCAGGTAAAGCGGGCGGGCTCCCAGGTGAATTTGATGTCTTCCCCTGCGAATGAGTCAATGTAATGCGTCCAATGGTCAAGGGAATTCGCTGCCAAAGCCAGTGTCAGCGGGGCAGAGGGACCGCCAAAGGGGTGGTACCTGCCGTGCAAGACTTCATCAGCCCCGGCAATGAAGGCGGCGAGCTCCAGTTTATTGAACTGATCGGATTCCAGGCAGGAAAAAGGGGATAAACAGGCTGGTCCATCCAGGGCAGATACCGCTGATCTCCATCCCCCGGTTGGAGTCGCTCTTCGGAAGAAGCCTGTACGCAGTTTGACCTGGTAAGCGGCATAAGGGAGCAGCTGCTTCAAACCCAGTTCTCTGATTAAGAGCAAGCCTTTTTGCAGGGGGATCACGGTAGGTTTGTCCACCTCTGGATCAGAGAGTGATCTTTTCCCCGGTCTCGAGGGATTGCATAGCCCCGAATGAAGCCCGGGAAACACCGATGAGCTGGTCGTAGGGTATGGGAGCGGTACCGCCGTTGGTGATGGCATCAGTAAACATCTGCCAGGCAGCCTGGTGACCTTTGTCCTGCCGCAGGCGGGAGACTTTTCTTTCATGGTGCCGGTCGCTCACCAGTTCCAGTGATCGGAAGTCATCGAGTACGCCAACCTTGCCTCCGCAGAACACCTCAACGCGTTCCTTGGGGAAGGATTTGGTGCCATTTGCCAGGTATTCCACCGTGCCCAGCGAACCGTCGGGAAAACCCAGGGTGAGATGAATATTATCCAGGTGGTAGCGGTTTCCGTCAGGCAGACCGGATGCTCTTACCCAGGTGGGGGATGCACCGACCAGGAAGGTGAGAAAATCGATGAAATGACAGCCTTCACCGATAATCCTTCCGCCGCCCTGGTTAACATCATTCAGCCAGTGATTGGCAGGCAGGTATCCAGCATTGACCCGGTAATGAAGGCTCAGAGGTTCCACCCGGTCGGCAAAGAAGCGCTGCAACAACCTGCCGAAAGGTGCAGCACGGCGGTTGTAACCTACAGTCAAGATTGTATCGGGTGCATTGCGCAGTGCGGTTTCAATTTCAGGCAACTCCTCCGGGTGGATCGCCAGGGGCTTTTCACAGTAGACATGCTTGCCAGCATTGAGCGCCGCGACCACCTGGCGCGCATGCAGGTTGTGGCGGGTAAGCAGGATCACGGTATTGATTTGCGGATTTTCAAGGATCTCGTTCTCGTTGGAAGAGGAGAATTTGAATCCGAATTTCTTTGCTGCAAGGCTGGCGCTCAGTCCGGAGCCTGAGGCTATCCCAACCAGCTCTGCCTTACCGGCGCGTTTGACTGCCGGCAGGAAGACCGCATTGGCATAATTGCCAGCGCCCAGAACACCCACCTTTACCGTTGAGACGGGAAGCGGATTCTGAGCAGCGGAGGTTTCAATCCTGGAAGTGATCTCACGCTCTTTGCCGATATCATATTTAATAAGCACTCCAAGGAAGGCTTCACCTGTCTTTCCTGTGATCAGGTCATAGGCTTTCGGGGCGTTGTCGATCTCGAAACGGTGGCTGATGAGCGGAGTCACATCCAGTCGTTTGTCTGCGAGGAGTTCCACGAAGGATTCCATGTTGCGTCCCTCGGTCCAGCGCACGTAGCCGATGGGGTAATCTTTTCCACCTTCTTCGTACTCGTTGTCGTACCGGCCGGGCCCGTAGGATCTTGAAATCTTAAAATCAAGTTCCTTTTCGTAATAGATCTTGCGCGGGATGTTCATTCCCACAGCCCCCACGGCCACCACAGTTCCCTTATCGCGGGCCAGGAGTCCGGCCAATTCAACGGGTTCTTCGGAGGGTGTATCGGCGCAAATCAGCACGATATCGAAGCCGCGGTTTTGTGTAAAGGCTGCGGCTTCTTCCTCACAACCTTCACGCAGTACAGCTGTCGCGTGAAACTGCTTCGCCAGTTCAACCCTCTGAGGGGAAATATCCTCTCCAAATACGCTGCAGCCGGCAGCGTGAGCGATGCCGCAGGTCAACAAACCCAGGAGACCCAATCCAATGACGCATACCCTGTCTCCAAGCTGAGGATTGGCCAGCCTGAATCCCTGCATTGCAACGGCGCCCAGCGTGGTGAAGGCTGCACTCTCAAAATCGACCGAGTCAGGGATTTTCACCATCAGATTTTGGGGTACCAGGGCGTATTCTGCATGGACGGCATATCCACCACCTCCACAGGCCACCCTNNGGGTTGATCCAGCCTGTTGAAGGCGGCTTCCACGGCAGTGAGCATGCCTTCCTGCCGGGCCTTGTTAATCACCTGCCGTACCAGGTCGGGTCGCGACGCAGCCTTACCTACCAGGGATTTTCCTGCGAAATCCACCACCATTCGTTCAGTTCCAGCAGAGACGAGTGATGCCGCAGTTCGTACCAGGGCAGTTCGACTCTTCACCTGTGGGATTGGGGTTTCCGCCACGATCGTTTTCCCGTCGCGCATATTTTGAAGAAGTTGTTTCATACCATCACCCTATTGAGATTATATTCCAGTATAACGTGAATCCTTGCCTGCACAACCGGGAACCGTGACTCCATTCTGGCATGGAACATGCACCTTTTGTGTTACCTGTACCAATTCGGAGGTTGGCATGAAGAGATTGTTATGGATGATCATTTTGGTTCTGACAACTGCCTTTTCGGTTGTATTCACCAGCGTGGATGGTTTTACGAGTATTTTTAATCCCACTCCGATCGTGATGCCAACCGAAATCACTTTGACCTTTGAGCCGACTGAAGTGACTGCCGTACCCACGGAAATCGTTCCCACTCAAACGGTTGAACCGACAGTGGAGATCACCCCCACGGTCACCGAAATCCCGCTTCCGACAGCCACGGCTGCTCCAACAGAGACCCCGCTGCCCACTGCCACGGTCACTCCGATACCCACCCCAACCGCTACAGCCATGCCATTCAAGGTCCAGGCAATGACCCCGGTGTTTATGACCAACTTTGTTCATACTGATGCGGCATGCAACTGGCAGGGTGTGGCAGGTCAGGTCTTTGATGCCAACCTGGTACCCGTGTTGAATTATATTGTGAAAGTCTCTGGGACGTACAGCAGCCAACCGGTCAGCCTGGTGGGCATCACGGGCATGGTCACCGGAAAACCCTACGGGCCGGGAAGTTATGAGATTGTGCTTGGAAATGCCCCGGTGACCAGCACGGACACCCTGATCATTCAGCTATTTGATCCCAATGGTGATCCGGTATCCGATCCGCAAAGCTTTAGCACTTCAAACGAGTGCAGTAAAAACCTGGTGCTGATCAACTTCCAACACAAGTAGGAAACAGATCGTACAATAAAAGGCTGCCCTTATAAAAAAAGGCAGCCTTTATGTTTATGAATGGCGGAATTTCATTCGACGGTTGTCGAAAACTCCCCAACCTGGGGAAGGGTCATTATTCGGTCCGAACCTCCCGCTTTTGCATCATCGCCAGTTCTTCACGCAATTCCCTGGTCTTCTCGGCAGCTGCCTCATTGACTTCATTGCGGATCGAAGAGTAGCGTTCCTGCAGCTTTTCACGCATTACCTGTCCCGATGTTGGAGCAAAAAGCAAGGCCAGAATCCCGCCAGTCGCGGCTCCAAGAAGCGCTCCAAATATAAATGTACCGAACTTCTTCATTCAAACCTCCGTTTTACCCTCTGGCTTCATTATAAGGGAAATTCAAGCTGGCTTCAATGTGGTTTCCAGTCTCACTGATCCAGTTTCAGTTTTTTGAAAAGCAACGGGGCGCCGGCTGCGATCCAACCTCCCAGAAGTCCGTACCGAATGAACCGGAAAATATTGGAGAGAACTTCCGGCGATTGCGGAGAGATCAGGCTGAGCGAGATGTACAGAGCGGCGACGGTGATCAAACCTACGAGAAAACGGATCAGACGTTTCTTTAAGCTTCCTTCCACCCTGTAACTTCCCCATTTCTTTGTCAACCAGGCATACCCGGTGCTGAAGCCCAGGAATACCCCACTGATGGTGACCAAGCCTTCCATTGAAAACGGATCGGGGTAGACTTCACTGCTGTCAAATGCCTGGGTCATCCAGGATGATGGCATGGAAAAGGATGAGGAAAGCGTCCTGACCAGGAATCCACTTGACAGGATGGCCAGGGTGAGCCCCAGGCAAAAAAGAATCTGGAAACGCAGCGACTTGGAAGAAATCCAGCGGGTAATGGGTTTATCCAGCCATGAAAGAGCCAACAGGATAAGTCCTCCTAGCGCCCAACCGGCAAGCACATCCTGGACAAAATGCACACCCAGATAAACGCGTGAAAGCCCAATCATAAACATGACAAAGATCATTAAAGCAGTGAACCAACCACGTTTGAAGCTTCGCGCCACCGTACCCCAAATGCTTACGGCATTCGTGGAATGCCCTGAAGGCAATCCGAAAGAGGTTTCTGCGGAAAAAGCTTTTACTTGAGAATCCACCCAGTAAGGCCGGGGGGTGTGAAAGGACATTTTCAACAGGGTGTTTGTATGAACGCTGAAGACCAGCATCAATGCCGTGCGCACGCCCATGGCAGAGTCGATGCACCAATATAACAACGGGAGAAGCAGAAGGTAAACATACTCGCTTCCCAGAAAAGTGAAGAAATTCATGATGGGAAGCAACCAATTGCCAAGTCCTTGAAGAAATAATATGAAATTAATCTCCATTTGCAAGAATAATACTGACATACTAAACTCCTTGTATGCCAAAAAGGCAGGATGATTTTAAATTACGCATGGTCATGCTCAAGATTTACCTGACCAGATAGATTTTATTGTATATGCAAACGAGAATTGCTCCCAACAAGAGATGGACGGATGTCACTGCGGTGGTGATCCTTTTCATGATGCTTTTCATCGCAGTGACCCGTCTTCAAATCACGCACTGGACAGACAATCTCTCCACCGTTGGCTGGCTGCTTTTCCT